>CAILQK010000394.1 GCA_903836265.1 uncultured Bacteroidota bacterium
AAAAACCCGGGGCCGCGAAAAAATCGGCCAGGGCCAAATCTTGATTATGTACAAGGGGAAAAAAGTGGTCGTTGTGCTGCCGGCCTACAATGCAGCCAAAACACTGGAACAGACATACAGGGAAATTCCCTTCGATCTGGTGGACGAGGTTATACTCTGTGACGATCACAGCCGTGACAATACAGCAGAACTGGCTCGTTCACTGGGTATCGGACATGTTATTGTTCACGAGAAGAACAAGGGTTACGGGGGAAACCAGAAATCACTATATAACAAGTCGCTCGAGATTGGCGCTGATATCGTGATTATGTTGCACCCCGATTACCAGTACACGCCGAAACTGATCCCGAGTATGGTGAATATCATAGGTGAGGATCTTTATCCTGTAGTGCTGGGTTCGCGTATTCTGGGTATGGGTGCACTGAAAGGCGGGATGCCCATGTACAAATATGTCGCCAACCGTTTTCTGACCTTCTCCCAGAATCTTCTGATCAGGTACAAGCTGTCGGAGTATCACACAGGCTACAGAGCTTTCAGTCGTGAAGTTCTGCAGGGTATCAGCTACAACCTGAACTCTGACGATTTCGTTTTTGACAATGAGATGCTGTCGCAGATTGTTTACGCGGGCTTTGATATCGGCGAGGTGACCTGCCCGACGAAATACTTCGAAGAGGCCTCCAGTATCAATTTCAGGAGGAGTATGAAGTATGGTCTGGGCGTGCTGCGCGTGTCTTTCTGCCACTTTCTGCAGCGCATCGGAGTTGCCCGTTTTGCCATGTATGCACCTCCAAAAGCTTTGTGAAAGTAATTTTTTGACAACAAGGGGGCAAAATTTGCTGTCATTGGCATAACTTTGTCCGCTATTTTTTCACCATCAATACTTTCTGATACCAATGGGTAAAGGAGATTTCAGATCCAAGCGCGGTAAAATCCGCCGCGGCTCACACGGCAAGAGCCGTCCGAAGCTCAAAAAACTGAGCACGATACTGAAGAAACTGGCAGGTAAATAATGCCATTTTTTTTACAAAAAGTCTTTCCGCGGGCACAATGCGCAGGAAAGACTTTTTACTTTCAAGGCGGTGTGGCCGGGACTATTCCGGATGCCATACCCTGTCCGTTAACTGATTCCTGTCAAAACAACAGCAATATGAAGTATGGAATTTTATTTTCGCTCTGTCTGGCGCTGGCGCTCAACGCGCGCGCGCAGACAGTAACCGGCGTCTGGAAAACCATTGATGATGAAACCGGAGAGGCCAAAAGCCACCTCGAGCTTTTTGAGGGCGACGGGAAACTGTACGGCAAGGTAGTCAGACTGCTGAAATCGGCACCCGACAAGCGCTGCGACAAATGTCCCGGTGAACGCTACAATCAGCCCGTTCTCGGCATGATTGTAGTGGTGAATATGCAAAAGAGTGAAGGCTATTATCAGGGTGGCAGTATCCTTGATCCTGAAAAGGGCAAGTGGTACAGTTGCAAAATGTGGCTGAAAGAGGGCGACCCCAATGTTCTGGTGGTGAGGGGCTCTGTCGGACCCTTCTACAGAACCCAGTATTGGTATCGCCAGTAATATTTCATTTTTTTTTGCAAAATCATTTTGCAGAATTGAAAATGCCGTGTAATTTTGCACCCGCTTTTAAAGCGATTGGGCCATGGTGTAATGGTAACACAGCAGATTTTGGTTCTGTTATTCAGGGTTCGAGTCCTTGTGGCCCAACAGAGAAGCCGCTTCTTTCCGGAGAAGCGGCTTTTTTTCATGCGCTGTTTTGTGCCTGCACCTCTTATGTGTTTCGTCTGGTTTCAGCTCCTTAAAAAGTCTCTGAAAAATTTCTACACTGTTGAAAAATATATGATACGTACAGAAAAAACACCCCTTTAGTCCGTCTTTTTTGAATGTCTTTTTTTATAAATGTATGCTTTTCAACTGAATATGAAATAAATGTTAACTCATGAAATGTGTTGGTAACCGCAATTCGATGTTAATAACTATGGTAGTTTTGCGGGTTATCCACATTGATTTGTTTACTTATCCACATTACTGACAATACCAATTGTTTCAAAAATATTTTTTTCAGTTTTGACGGTTAAATTTGCTGCATTATGGCAGAATCAGAAAACAAATCGAACTACCAGTCACCGGCTGACGGCAGCCGGCGCCGGAGCCCGCAGAATGGCGAGGGCTTGTCCACCTATGTTTTCGGGAAAGTACAGCCTCAGGCTGTACAGCTGGAAGAGGCTGTGCTGGGCGCCCTGATGCTTGATCGCGATGCGCTTCCCATGGTCATGGACATACTTCGTCCGGAGAGTTTTTACAAGGAAGGGCATCAGCTTGTTTATCGCGCGGTCATCCGCCTTTTTGAGCGCTCGAATCCGGTTGATCTGCTTACTGTCACCGAAGAGTTGAAAAAAAGCGGCGATCTGGAAAAGGCGGGTGGCGGGTATTATCTCGTGGAGCTGACGCACCGGGTAGCTTCCGCTGCCAACATCGAGTATCACGCGAGGATTATAGCCCAGAAGCACATACAGCGCGAACTGATTCGGGTGAGTACGAATGTAATTCGCGATGCATATGAGGATACGACAGATGTTTTCAACCTGCTTGACGACGCGGAGAAGGGTTTGTTTGCCATTACACAGAACAACCTGAGCCGGAGCTACGAGTCAATGGGATCGCTGAGTGCCAAAGTACTCAAACAGATAGAGGAACTGACCCAGAAGGGAGATGGCCTGACGGGGGTACCTACCGGTTTTACAGATCTTGACAGGCTTACTTCCGGCTGGCAGCCTTCCGACCTGGTCATCGTGGCTGCGCGTCCCGGTATGGGTAAAACATCCATGGTTCTTGCTGTAGCGCTGAATGCCGCGCGTGATTTTGGCAAGGGTGTGGCCCTTTTTTCGCTTGAGATGGCCAGTACGCAGCTGGTGCAGCGACTCATTTCCATGGAGGCCGAAATTGCAGGCAGCAAAATGCGAAATGGCAAACTGGAAGATTACGAATGGCAGCAGCTTCAGACCACAGTCGAGCGCCTCAGTACTGTACCTATATTTATTGATGATACTCCGGCAATCAATATCTTCGAGTTGAGAGCCAAGTGCCGCCGCATGAAACAGCAGCACGATATACAGCTGGTTATTATTGACTATCTGCAACTGATGACCGGATCCACGGAAGGGAAGGGCGGTAACCGTGAACAGGAAATTGCCGGTATTTCGAGGGCGCTGAAGAGTCTGGCCAAAGAATTGAACATTCCGGTTATCGCGCTTTCCCAGCTGAGTCGTGCAGTGGAGGTGCGCGGGGGGAGCAAGCGTCCGCAGTTGAGTGACCTTCGCGAGTCGGGCAGTATCGAGCAGGATGCAGACATTGTTGCATTCATCTATCGCCCTGAATACTACCAGATACTGGAAGACGAGAGTGGCCAGAGCCTGAAGGGAATAGCCGAATTTATTGTGGCGAAGCACCGCCACGGTGCGCTTGACACAGTGCGGATGCGTTTCGTAGATACCTTCGCCAAGTTTGTAAACCTCGACGACTTTGCCGGAAATGACCCGCTGGCGGGTCCGTTTCAGCCAACAGTAGTTACCCGTCCATCAAAAATGAACGACGAGGACATACCGTTTTGATAAAGCCGGTTTCCGGGCGGCCAGTTCAGAACTTTTCCACCCGGGAACCGGAGTCTCTCCGGGATTTTGCCGCCGGCATGAAATCCCGGAGAGGTTTCTAGTTGTCAATGCTCTTTTTGTCAGTTTCGCGCATACCCTGACGGATTTCGTCTTCCACTGCATTTTTGGCATTGTTGAACTCGCGGATACCCTTTCCGAGTCCGCGCATG
Source organism: uncultured Bacteroidota bacterium (assembly GCA_903836265.1). Classification (GTDB taxonomy): domain Bacteria; phylum Bacteroidota; class Bacteroidia; order Chitinophagales; family Saprospiraceae; genus M3007. Next base: position 3,828 of record CAILQK010000394.1, read on the forward strand.
AGTTCGGGTATCTTTTTGCCTCCAAAGAGCAATACCACTACCAGAAAGATGAGAAGAAACTCGGTGGCGCCCAGCTGGCTGAGGAACAAAAGAGTGTTGGTCATGATCTGTAAATTGAAAATTGGAAACGCGGCGTTGCTGCCAGCGCCCGGAGAAACAGCCCCGGTACTGCAAAGGTACGTCGGAACAGCGGTAGTTGGCTTTGTTATTTGGAAATCATTGTGACTGCAAGGTTGCTTCAATGCCCAAAAGTGACTAACTTTGAAAACAAATTTCACCAGTCACCGAAAAAATCATCAGAATGACGCTCCAGAATGCTACCCAGGCCCTTAAAAAGTACTTTGGTTACGACCAGTTCAGGCCATTACAGGCAGATATAATCCAGGCTGTTTACGACAACCGGGATGTATTGGTGCTGATGCCTACCGGTGGAGGCAAAAGTATCTGTTACCAGATCCCGGCAGTCACCCTCGAGGGAACCGCGATTGTCATCAGCCCGCTCATAGCCCTTATGAAGGATCAGGTGGAGGGATTGAGTGCCAACGGTATTTCTGCCGCCTGTATCAACAGCTCCATGGATGCTGCCCAGATCAGGCGGGTGGAAGATGCAGCACTCGATGGCCATATCAGAGTCCTGTATGTCAGTCCCGAAAAAATGGTATCGCAGGGTTTTCAGCCGCTGCTCAAGCGACTCAAAATCAGTTTGTTTGCAGTGGATGAGGCGCACTGCATCTCGGCCTGGGGTCACGATTTCAGGCCTGAATACACCCAGTTGAAATTTCTCAAGGAGCAGTATCCGGAGGTGCCCATGATCGCACTCACGGCAACTGCCGACAAACTGACCCGCAAGGATATAGTCGGTCAACTCGAACTTGACAATCCCGCCACATTTATTGCTTCTTTCGACCGTCCGAATATCAGTCTGACGGTGGCCTCCGGTCAGAAGCGTTTTGAACAGATCGTGGAATTTCTGAAGGCCCGTCCGCGGCAGTCGGGCATTATTTACTGTCTGTCGAGGAAAAACTGCGAGATAGTGGCGGAAAAACTCAATCAGAAAGGATTCAGGGCGGCCTATTACCATGCAGATATGCCGGCCTCCAAAAGGAGCAAAACACAGGAGGATTTTATCAATGACCGCGTGCCAATTGTGTGTGCAACCATTGCCTTCGGGATGGGTATCGACAAAAGTAATGTCAGATTTGTCATTCACTACAACCTCCCCCGAAACATGGAGGGTTATTATCAGGAAATCGGCAGGGCGGGTCGGGACGGATTGCCCGCCGATGCGCTGTTGTTTTTCAGTTACGCCGATGTGATGTCGTATCGCGACATGTTCGAGCAGGGCGACGGTTCGCAGGAGCAGAAAGAGTTGAAGATTGCCAAACTGGAGCGTATGTTTCAATTTGCAGAGGCGCTGATCTGCAGGAGGAAAACGGTACTGAACTATTTCGGAGAGCCCTACGATCAGAACTGTGGCAACTGTGACGTGTGCAAGAACCCGCCGAGGCAGTTTGATGGTACAGTAGCTGCCCAGAAAGCGCTTTCTGCGATGCTCAGAGCGGGCGAGAAGGTGGGTATGAATCTGCTGGTGGATATCCTCCGGGGCAGCAGCAAAAGGGAAATATTCGACAATAACTATCACCAGATCAAGACTTACGGAGCGGGCAAGGAGTACAGTTACAACGACTGGCTTTATTTTTTGCTGCAAATGATGCACCTCGGGCTGCTTGAGGTAGCCTACGATGAGCACCACCGCCTGCGTGTTACGGATGAAGGGAAAAAGGTGCTCTTTGAGGGTAAAAAAGTGCCACTTGCCATGCCTGTTCCCAAAGCGCAGCCGTCGGAACGGGCGCCGCGTACAGTGGAAAAATCGAAAGCGCAGATACTCCGTGAGGAGCTGTTCGAGCGGCTGGTACAACTGCGGAGGGCTGTTGCACAGCGGCAGGGCGTGCCTCCCTATCTCATTTTCAGCGATGCCACCCTGCAAAGTATGGCCGAAAAACACCCGGTCACCGACAACGCCATGAAGGAAATTTCAGGGGTTGGCGAACGCAAACTCCAGTTGTACGGAGATGTGTTTATCGGCGAAATCAGAAAGTTTGTGGCAGAAAAGAATGGAGATGGCCATCAGGTGCGCGGTGGTACCCAGATTGTTACATGGGAGATGTTCCGCGACGGAAACAGTGTGGAGGATATCGCACAGACGCGCGGACTGGCGGTGACAACCATACATTCGCACTTGTCAAGTATGTACGAACACGGAGAATCACTGGATATATCGCGCTGGATTGAACCGGAAGAACGGGATATTATTCAGGGAGCACTTCATCTTTTTGAGGAACCATATCAGCTGAGGCCTATTCTTGACCACTTCGACGGGCGTTACTCTTTCGACAAGATTCGCTGGGCGATTGCTGATGCCCGCAGGCGGGTGCGAGAACAGGAGTAAGGTACAACCATTCAGACAAACCGGAACTGATCCACGTCGAATAGCCCCCTGTCTGTTATCTTCAGCTTCGGGATGACAGGCAGGGCGAGGAAGGACAGCGACATAAACGGCGCTCTGAGCCGGCAGCCAAGTACTGTTTTCACCCACTGGTCAAGGCTGGCGTATTCTCTGGCCAGTTCATAACCATCAATATCGCTCATCAGTCCGGCAATGGGGAGCGACAGCAGTCTCGTTTCCGTTCCATTGGTGGCGCTGATACCTCCACCGGCTTCTATGACTGCATTTACTGCCGTGGCCAGGGTTTCGGGGGTATTTCCGATGGCTACTATATTGTGTGAGTCGTGCGCAACACTGCTGGCCAGCGCTCCTGCAGCAATACCGGCGCCCCTTACCAGCGCAACAGCCGGTCGGACACCCGGGGTGTAGCGGTTTACAACTGTGATGAATATGGTGTCGGAGTCAGGATCGGGCAGGGCAACGCCATCCGGACTGCAGAGAATAGTCCCGCTGTCCGATTCCGTGACGATTTCTCCATCGAGGATACGTATGATTTTCGTCTGCTGCCCGGGTGAGCATTTCATCTCGAAATCGGCAGCATTCATCGCGCCGGCATGAAAGTTGTTCGGTGTGTCCACCGACAATCGCGGCAGCAGGGAGGTGCCGTTTTCAGCTGCGAGCTCGCCGTTGATCCAGGTTTGACGGACGCTGAATGATACCAGATCGTCCAGCAGAATGAAATCGGCCGGGTCGCCCGGACGAAGCAGGCCTGTATTCAGCCTGTAGTGCAGGGCAGGATTGAGACAGGCGGCGCGCAGGGTATCGAACAGGTCGCACCCGTATTTTACAGCCCTGGCCACGAGCAGATTGATGTGTCCTGTAATGAGGTCGTCAGGATGCTTGTCGTCGCTGCAGAACATGACCTGTTCCGGGAATTCATTCAGCAGCGGCCAGAGCGCTTCAAAGTTCCGGGCTGCACTGCCCTCCCTGATCAGGATTTTGACACCCATCAGCGCTTTTTCGCGTGCTTCGCTGTAAGTATAACATTCGTGATCTGTGGTGATACCCGCGCTGAAATAGCGTCTGGCGTCGTCTCCGGAGAGTCCGGGGGCGTGTCCGTCCACAGGCTTTCCCAGTTTGTGTGCGGCATCCAGTTTTCCCATTACCTCCGGATCGTTGTGCAATACTCCCGGAAAATTCATCATCTCGGACAGGTAGCCGATATCCGGATTTTCAAGCAGTCGGGTTACTGCGGCGGTATCGAGCGTGGCACCGGCCGTCTCAAACGCTGTTGCAGGTACGCAGGACGGAACGCCGAAGCAGAATTTCAGCGGAACACGGGCGGCATCACGGAGCATGAATTCGACGCCCTCCGTGCCCAGCACATTGGCTATCTCATGGGGGTCAGACACTGTGGCAACAGTACCGTGTACTACTGCAAGCCGCGCGAATTCCGAAGGCGGCAGCATACTGCTCTCCACGTGTACGTGCGCATCTGTGAATCCGGGAATAAGATAGCCGGAATCCGGATGTACACTTTCCAGTTCGCTGATGCCGGTAATTCGTCCGTTTTCGAACAGTACCTCGGCGGGATAAATGCGACGGGCGTGAATGTTGACAAGGAAGGCCTGAATAATCATGGTGTGTACTTGCTTGAGTGTAAACAGTGGCAAATGAAACAAATAACCGGACAAGGGAGAGCAATTATTGTCTGTTTATCTGGAAATCCTCTAAATCTGTCGGTTTTTGAGAACTTTTATCCTGTATTCGGGTTCATTTTAGCGTGAAATCTGACTACATTTGCGCGTTTTTTGACAAAAAATAAATGTAATGGCCTCTACGATATTCGATCTGAAGATGCTGAAGGAGCACTACGCTACCTTCTCTGCCCGCGTTGACGCGGCCAAAGCCAAATTAAACCGTCCGCTGACACTTTCTGAAAAGATTCTGTTTGCCCACCTGCACAGCGACAATCCGCTGGCCGACTACAAGCGCGGAAGCGACTATGTATTCTTTCAGGTTGACCGGGTTGCCATGCAGGATGCTACTGCACAGATGGCACTGCTGCAGTTCATGACCTGCGGCCGCAAAAAAGTGGCTGTGCCCTCCACTGTTCACTGCGACCACCTGATCACAGCCGAGAATGGCGCTTCAATGGATATGGAGATGGCACTTGACAGGAACAAAGAAGTATTCGACTTCCTCAGTACCGTATCACAGAAGTACGGAATCGGATTCTGGAAACCCGGAGCAGGTATTATTCACCAGATTGTTCTCGAAAACTACGCGTTTCCCGGCGGTATGATGATCGGAACCGACTCACACACCGTGAATGCAGGTGGTTTGGGTATGCTGGCTATCGGCGTGGGTGGTGCCGACGCTGTTGATGCCATGAGTGGTATGGCCTGGGAACTTCAGATGCCCAAACTGATTGGTGTCAAACTGACCGGAAAATTGCGCGGCTGGGCTTCTCCCAAAGACGTAATCCTGAAAGTGGCAGGTATTCTTACTGTAAAAGGTGGTACCGGCGCTATCGTGGAGTATTTCGGCCCGGGCGCTCAAAGCATGAGCGCTACCGGCAAGGGTACCATCTGCAATATGGGCGCTGAAATTGGTGCAACTACCTCCACATTCGGTTACGACAAAAGTATGGCGCGTTACCTGAAGGCGACAGGACGCAGCAAGATTGCCAGTCTGTGCAATAAAATTGCCCCCTATCTGACAGGTGACGAGGAGTGCTACGAAAATCCTGAAAAATATTTCGATCAGGTTATCGAAATTGACCTTGGCAAACTGGAGCCACATATCAACGGCCCTTTCACGCCTGATCTGGCATGGCCGCTCTCCAAATTTGCAGCCGCCGTCAGGAAAAACAAATACCCCGCCAAACTGGAGGTAGGACTTATCGGCTCCTGTACCAACTCCAGCTATGAAGATCTGACCCGTGCTGCATCACTGGCGCGTCAGGCTGCCGAGAAGGGTATTGATGTCGAAGCCGAGTTCACAATTACTCCGGGTTCCGAGCTCATTCGCTATACAGCCGAGCGCGACGGACTGCTGAAAGATTTTGAAAAAATCGGCGGTGTTGTGATGGCCAATGCCTGCGGCCCATGTATCGGTCAGTGGGCACGTCACATGGACGACATGAAGCGCCCGAACTCTATCATGACTTCTTTCAACCGGAACTTCACATCGCGCAACGATGGAAACCCGAACACACACGCTTTCGTGGCTTCCCCCGAGATTGTGACTGCCTTTGCCATTGCAGGCGATCTGACCTTCAATCCGAAGAAGGGTAAACTGGTGAACAGAAAAGGGGAGGCGGTAAAACTGGATCCTCCGAAAGGTATTGAACTGCCCAAGGCCGGATTTGCCGTTGAAGATGCCGGGTATGTGGCTCCTGCAAAGGGTTCTATCAAGGTGGCAGTGGCCAAAGACAGCCAGCGTCTGCAGCTGCTCAAGCCTTTCAGGCCGATCACAAATGACGAGCTGAAAGATATGCGCGTGCTGATCAAGGCCAGGGGCAAGTGTACTACCGACCATATTTCTATGGCCGGTCCGTGGCTGAAATTCCGCGGTCATCTCGAAAATATTTCCAATAACTGCTACATCGGAGCCGAGAACTTCTTCAACGGAGAACGCAACAAGGTATATAACGTGGAAAAGGGCGAGTATATGGCGGTGCCGGCCAGTGCCCTTCATTATCAGAGAAAAGGTATCGGAACCATTATCTTCGGGGAAGAGAACCTCGGAGAGGGCTCATCCCGCGAACATGCCGCGATGGAGCCGCGCTTCCTCGGCGTCAAGGCAGTGGTGGTCAAGTCATTCGCCCGTATCCACCAGACAAACCTGAAGAAGCAGGGTATGCTGGCGCTCACATTTGCCAATCCTGCCGACTACGACAAGGTGCGCCAGGATGACAGGGTTACCCTGCTCGGCTTTGAGTCGTTTGCCCCCGGCAAACCATTGCAAATTCGTCTGGATCATGCCGATGGTACTTCCGAGACATTCGCTGTGAATCACTCGTATAATGACCAGCAGATTGACTGGGTAAAGTCCGGCAGTGCACTGAACAAGATACGCGCCGAATTTGGTGCGAAGTAAATACTGAATTTCATCAGCACCGGGAGCGCCCAGGAAGGAACACTTTCCAGGCGCTCCCTTTTTCTGTACGTCAGTCAGGTATGAAAGTTGCCGGTTTCACTTTTGTCAGAAATGCACTGCGGTATGAATATCCCGTGGCAGAGGCAATCATGTCTGTCTTGCCGCTTTGCGACTGTTTTGTGGTGGCTGTTGGCAATTCCGACGACGACACCCTTGATCTTGTCCGAAGTATCGGAAGTCCGAAAATACATATCGTCGAGACTGTATGGGATGATTCCCTGCGCGAGGGCGGGCGCGTGCTCGCACAGGAGACCGACAAGGCATTCGCAGCCATTCCTGCAGAGTATGACTGGTGTTTTTATATTCAGGGCGACGAATGTGTACATGAAGGAGCACTTCCGGTGATTCGCGCTGCCATGGAGCAGTACCTCGACGATTCAGAAACCGAAGGTTTTCTCTTTAACTACCGGCATTTTTATGGCTCCTATGATTACGTGGGTATCAGCCGGATGTGGTACAGGAGAGAAATACGGATTATTCGCAATGATCGCCGGATATTTTCATACAAGGATGCACAGGGTTTCAGGATTCATACCGACTCGGGCGACAGGAAGTTGAATGTCCGACAGATTGACGCTTATATTCATCATTATGGCTGGGTGCGGGATCCACGGGCGCAGCAGCAGAAGCAGTTCGGATTTCACCGGTTATACATGACCGACGAGGGAGTGGAAAAACAGGTTGGCAAATCCGATACATTTGTTTACGACGGATCGGAGCCGCTGGAATTGTTCAGGGACACCCATCCTGCAGTTATGCAACCCCGCATAAAGGCCCGGAACTGGCACTTCGAGAGCGACCCTGTTCGGGTCAGGTGGTCGCTCAAGGAAAAAATTTCGCGGTTTGTTGAGCAAATAACCGGCTGGCGCCCCGGTGAATACAGAAATTACAGGCTGATTCGTTGAAAACAGCTGTGTAACGTGTTGACAAATCGGTATGTTTCCATTAACTTTGTAGAAAGTCAACCACCAAACGCCATATACCAGTGCCCGCACTCGACGCAAACATTGAATACCTGAAAGGAGTTGGTCCGCAACGCGCCGATGCGCTGCGCACAGAGCTCGGTATTTTCACCGTACGTGATCTGCTGTTTCATCTTCCGTTTCGCTATGTTGACCGCACTCGCTTTCACAACATCCGCGATTTGCACACAGAAGGGGAAACGGTACAGATACGGGGCATACTGCGTCGTCTGGAGACACTGGGCGACGGGCGCGCGCGAAGGCTTGTAGGCAGTCTGCGAGATGAGACCGGCCTGATGGAACTGGTCTGGTTTCAGAGTATTCAGTGGCTCGAAAAATCGCTGCACGCAGGGAAGGAGTATATTGTTTTCGGTAAACTCAACGAATTTAACGGGCGTCTGAATATCACTCATCCCGAGATGGAGGAGTCTGGCACTGATACGCCCGGCGCCAGATCCCGTACCCTGGAGCCCGTATATCCGAGTACCGAAAAGCTGACCCGAAAAGGGCTTGATGCCAAAGGAATACGCAAGCTGACCCGGGGGCTGCTGGACAGTCTGTCTGCTGCCGATCTGCCCGAGACGCTGCCCGATGCACTGATGGAAAAATTCCGGCTTGCACCCCGCTGGACGGCCGTCTCCGGAATTCACTTTCCGGAGAATCAGGGAGAACTCGATATTGCCACCCGGCGCCTGAAGTTTGAGGAACTGTTTTATCTGCAGTTAAGACTGTTGCAGCTGAGAACCAGGCGAAAGGAGGCTCTGAGAGGTTTTGTATTTGGCAAGATAGGCGATTTTTTTAACAATTTTTATCATCAAAAGCTGCCCTTTGATCTTACCGGGGCCCAGAAAAGGGTACTGAAAGAAATCCGAAGTGATCTGGCTGCGGGAAAGCAAATGAATCGCCTGGTGCAGGGAGATGTGGGATCGGGGAAAACAGTGGTTGCCCTGATGTCCATGCTGATGGCTGCCGACAACGGCTTTCAGTCCTGTATGATGGCGCCTACCGAGATACTTGCGCAACAGCATTACGACAGTATCAAATCGCTGGCCGACGACCTGGGAATCAGCGTCGGATACCTTTCCGGGAGTGTAAAAGGGAAAAAGCGGGAAGCCGTTTTGAAGGAACTGGCCTCGGGAAATATGCATATAGTCATAGGAACCCATGCCCTGATAGAGCCATGGGTGCAGTTCCAGAACCTGGGCCTGAGTATTATTGACGAGCAGCATCGTTTTGGTGTAGAGCAGCGCTCAAAACTCTGGAAGAAAAATCCGGCCGGGCCGCCACATGTACTGGTGATGACCGCCACACCCATTCCGCGCACACTGGCAATGACCCTGTATGGCGATCTGGATATTTCAGTCATTGACGAACTCCCGCCGGGAAGGAAGCCGGTCAGTACCATCCACCGGACGGAGCACCACCGGTTGCAGGTACAGGGTTTCATGCGCAATGAAATAGATAAAGGCAGGCAGGTTTACGTGGTTTACCCGATGATCGAAGAGACGGAGACCCTTGATCTGCAGAATCTGATGGCGGGATACGAAGCATTAAGCCGCGATTTTCCGGCGCCAAAGTATCAGATTTCCATCGTACACGGCAAAATGAAGCCGGCCGACAAGGATTTCGAGATGCAGCGTTTTGTTCGGGGAGAGACACAGATCATGGTGGCTACCACTGTTATTGAAGTGGGCGTAAACGTACCAAATGCATCCGTGATGGTTATTGAAAATGCCGAACGGTTCGGCCTGTCGCAACTGCACCAGTTGCGCGGACGCGTGGGCAGGGGCGCGGAACAGAGCTACTGTCTGCTACTGACAAGTTTTAAAATGAGCTCGGAGAGCAAAGAGCGTATTCAGACCATGGTACGTACCAACGATGGATTCGAGATAGCAGAAGTTGATCTGAAGCTGCGAGGGCCAGGCAATATGGAAGGTACCCAGCAGAGTGGAATGTTTCGTTTTATGATTGCCAATCTGGCACAGGACGGTCCGATACTGGCGGCTGCCAGAGATGCGGCTGCAGAAATACTTGAGAAGGATCCCGATTTGAGTACACCTGAAAACCAGCGACTGAAACTTCACCTCTCCGCCGAGGGTAAGGAGGCGAAGGTGTGGAGCAGGATTTCCTGATTCAGAAGCCGAGTTTGCGGAGTGCCTCCTCCTGCGTTGCGAGAAACAGCCGATGCTGTTCGGTATCCGGATTGAATGGCCTGTGCCGAAGGGCTGCGTTGATCTTTTCGAGTGCAGCATTGGTTTGACGGGTGCTTTCGCTGAAATAGGTACTGGAAAAATAGTCCCAGATGTAACTGATGGCCACCTCTGACGGATGAATCATGTCGGAGGCGTAAAACCGGTAGTCCCGCAGGTCGTCCAGCATAATTTCATAAGCAGGGAAATAGTGTGCTTCCGGGATTTGCCGGCATACGGCCTCACAGGCAAGAGAAAGTACCGCTTTGCTGCGCTGATTCTCGACCATTCCCTTGCGCAGGTGTCGCACCGGACTGACCGTCAGTATGAAGCGCATGTCGGAATTTCTTGCGAGCAATCGGGTCAGGCATCCGGTCAGTGTCTCTGCGACAAAATCAACCGACAGGCGGCGGTTTCTGAAGAGGTGGTCGGGCATTTTGTGGTTGTTGGCGACTATTTTCCCGGTTTCGTGCAGGTAAAATACATCTGCTGTGCCGAGTGTGATCAGTACATGCGTTGCTTCACACAGAAAACCGGCTGATTCCCGGAATGCAGTGTTCATTCCGGCGAGTGTTTCATCCGGATCCGGTTTGGCAAACTGGCTGTGATGATCCCAGCTTCTCCATATACCCTGATTTTCAAAAATACTGTCATGAGTATAGATGACGTTATCTGCAAGTAATTTGTCGAGTGCATCGGCAATGGAAAAAGGGTTGTAAACAACACCGAACGGATTGGCCAGCGTATTGAATCGAAGATTTTTCAACCGGGTTTCCATATGCTCGGTGAAGCATGAGCCTGACAGCAGTACCCTGTTGTGATGGCCGATTTGAAACGGAGAAACGACTCCCGGGAAAATGGTGCGAAAGGAGTTCATAAAATAGAATTTTATTTTGGTGCAAACTTGCTACTTTTGACCCTTATTTTCTCTATGAGTCTATTGAAAGATATTTTCGGCAGATTATTCCCCAAATCCGGACAAGGGCCAGACATCACTTTTGGTCGCTATACTGATATGTATAAATCTGCCGGCAAGTCGGCACTGTTTGACCGGGCTCACCGGTATTTTGACAGTGGTGAGTTGCTGGATGCCTGCCGCAGTTTTTTTGATTATCTGACAGACGAGCGCTCGCCGGATCACATTCGCCTCCGCGATGAGGGAGAAATAATTTACTTTGAATTTTTTCAGGGGTCATGCCTGATCAAAGGCCATGCCGATGTCAATGGGGTGCGTGCGGTGAGCAGGGTTGCCCGCGCGGCCGATCTGAATGTCGGCTTTCTGCGTCAGCTGATGGAAGCCAACCACCGGCTGAATTTCAGCCGTTTTGCGCTTGATAACGACAATTATCTTTGTATCGTATTTCAGACTGGGGCACTGGATGCTTCTCCGCTGAAATTGCTTCATGCTTTGCGTGAACTTGCCATCAATGCCGACAAGAAAGATGATTTGCTGCTGGAAGAGTTCAAATCGCTCTCGCCTGCTCCCGATCAGTTTCGCATGGATGTGCCGCAGCACGAAAAGGATATCAAGTATGAATATTTCAGACAGGAGATTTCCTCGGCGCTTGAGCTGATGGAGGCCGGAATGCCGGATCCCAATCAGTATCCCGGGCCGTATATCTATCACTTTCTTGGTGTTGCCTACAAGTTTGATTACCTGATTATGCCCGAAGGGTTCATCAAGGATGTGCTGGAAAAAATCCACAGTGCCTATTTCAATAAAAATCAGTTGCCCTCACAGGTCAGGCTGCAGCAAATAGAGAAAGAGTTCCGTCGTATGCTGAGCCGGTCAAAGGAGGAAGTACAGTCAGAGATATATCGTACACGGAGCACATTTGGGATTAGTCCGCCATATCCGCATGCAAGTGTGGCGGCGTTCATTGAGAAAGAATTGCCCAATATGGAGTGGTCGCTTGCAAACGGCTATGAAAAACTGGCAGAGGCAATACCGATATATGTAGTCAGTTATATCCTTTTCCATCATGCACCGCCTCCTCCCGACCGTGAATTGCTGCATCTCTTTATGAGGGTGGTTGAAAACGACTATTTCACCAGGCTGGGATTCAGCTCCTTCCACGACAGTTCGGGGCGCCCCGACAGGAGGGCGATTCGTGCAGAGATCAGCCGTATTCAGCATGCATACAGCAGTGAGTATCCCAAACTTAGAGCAAACCATGACAAACTGGACTATTCTTCAGCAGCCATGTTCGGAAAGACATTCCTCCAGTTTGTCAGGGGGATTGATTTAAGTCAGCCAGATCGCTAATAAAGTACGCTTTTATGAGTGAATACCTCGACTTGTACAGACAAGTAATCGTCAAAATTGCCACACCACACAGTACTGGTACCGGTTTTTATCTGAGTGACAGGAGTGTGATTGTCACCAACTACCATGTGGTAGAAGGAAACCTGTCTGTAGTGGTGGAGAGTGCCGGATTTGAGCGGCAGCTGGTGAATGTACTCTATATTGATGGCAAATATGATCTTGCATTCCTGAGTGCTCCGGCGAGCGGGGCAGCGCTCCCGCTGGTTAAACTCGGTGTGGACAAGGTATTGAAAGCGCTGGACAGGGTGACGGCGATCGGGCATCCTTTCGGTCTCAAATTTTCTGCCAAGAGTGGTATTATTTCGAACACATCGGAGAGTATGAACGGAGTGCCTTACCTGCATATTGACGCAGCACTCAATCCGGGGAACAGTGGCGGGCCCCTGGTAGATACCGATGGCGATATTGTGGGTATAAATACCTTCGTTATGAGAGAGGGCGACAATACGGGCTTTTCGCTGCCTGTCAGATTTCTGGCGGACACGCTCGCGGCTTTTGAAAATGCCGGCGCCGTGATGTCGGCCCGTTGTATCGGGTGTATGTCGGTGGTTACGGAAGCTGCAATAGAGCACGAGCGGTTATGCAACAAGTGCGGGCACAGGGTTCAGTTACCGCACCAGGTTGACGAGTATATTCCTTCCGGGCCGGCCAGAACCGTAGAGCGTATGATCAGGAGCATGGGGCATGATGCAGGTTTGTGCCGGTCGGGTCACAACGCCTGGGAGATCAAGGAGGGTAGTGCCACCATAAACATGATCTACCATGAAAAGTCGGGGCAGATTTATGCCGAAGCCGTCTTGTGCGAATTGCCGGGAGACAATATAAAGCCCTTGTACGAGTACCTTTTGAGAGAGAATTACAGCAGTACCGGGCTTACCCTGAGCCTTCACAACAGGAATATCGTACTTTCTCTGCTGATTTTTGAGCAATACCTGAACGAGGAGACTGGTCAGCAGATGCTGACCGAACTGTCGAAGAAGGCGGACTATTACGATAACATTCTGGTAGATCAGTTTGGCGCCCACTGGATAAGCAAATCCTGAAAATTATTCAGCAACTGCCTCCTGTTCTTCGGCCACATCCAGCTCTACCCTGAGGTTTTCGATGATGAAGTCCTGACGTTCGGGTGTGTTTTTCCCCATGTAGTAGTCGAGTACATGATCCAGCTTGGTGTCTTCCGGCAAAATAACTGGATCCAGGCGGATATCTTCGCCGATAAAGGCGCCGAATTCGCCGGGTGAAATTTCACCCAGCCCCTTGAATCGGGTTATTTCAGGTTTCCCGCGCAGTTTTTTGATGGCCCCCTGCTTTTCGGCTTCCGAGTAGCAGTAGAACGTCTGCTGTTTGTCGCGCACGCGGAACAGTGGTGTTTGAAGTATATACAGGTGGCCGTTTCGCACCAGATCGGGGAAGAACTGGAGGAAGAACGTGAGCATCAGCAGCCGTATATGCATACCATCCACATCGGCATCGGTAGCTATAACGACACGGTTATAGCGCAGATCGTCGAGTGAGTCTTCGATATTCAGGGCATGCTGCAGCAGATTGAACTCCTCGTTCTGATAGACGATTTTCTTGGTGAGGCCGTAGCAGTTGAGTGGTTTTCCGCGGAGGGAAAAGACGGCCTGGGTGTCGGTATTTCTGGCTTTGGTGATAGATCCGCTTGCAGAGTCGCCCTCTGTGATGAACAGGGTGGTGCCGAGTTTGACCTCATCCTGTCCCTTTTCGTTCAGGTGATACCTGCAGTCGCGCAATTTTTTATTATGTACAGCGGCTGTTTTAGCGCGCTGGTTGGCAGTTTTTTTGATATCTGCCAGATCCTTTCGTTCGCGTTCGCTCTGCTGGATGCGCACCTGCATGGCTTTGGCCACTTCAGGATTTTTGTGGAGGAAGTCGTCGAGTGCCTTGGTCAGGAAGTCGGACATGAAAGTGCGCACTGCCTGTCCTTCAGGCGACATGCGTTCTGATCCGAGTCGGGTTTTGGTCTGGCTTTCGAATACGGGTTCTTCCACGCGGACGCTGACGGCTGCGATGATGCTCTCCCGGATATCCTTGGCGTCGTACTCCTTTTTGAAGTGTGTTCGCACCACTTTGACCAGCGCCTCGCGGAAGGCGTTGAGATGCGTGCCTCCCTGGGTGGTATTCTGGCCGTTTACGAAAGAGTAGTATTGTTCTCCGTAGTGATTACCGTGTGTGAGGGCGATTTCCACATCTTCACCGCGGAGGTGGATAATGGGATATCGGACGGCTTCGGAGCCTGTTTTTTTTTCGAGCAGGTCGAGCAGACCGTTTTTGGAAACGAAAGTTTTGCCATTGAACTGAATTTTCAGTCCGGCATTGAGGTAGGCGTAGTTCCAGAGTTGCTGCTCCACGTACTCGGGCACCCAGCGGTAATTCCGGAACAGTCCGTTATCGGGCTTGAAGGAGACCAGCGTGCCGTTTTCCTCTTTGGTGGGTTCGAGTTTGCCTTCTTTTTTGAGATTACCGAAGTTGAATTCGGCTGTTTTGGACTGTCCGTCGCGGAATGCGGTGACTTTGAAATATTCTGACAGCGCATTTACAGCCTTGGTTCCCACACCATTGAGGCCGACAGATTTTTTGAAGGCCTTGCTGTCGTATTTGGCGCCGGTATTGATTTTGGACACGACATCCACCACTTTCCCGAGCGGAATTCCGCGGCCGAAATCGCGTATGCTCACTCCGTTTTCGTTGAGAACGATTTCGACCGTTTTGCCATAGCCCATTGCGAACTCGTCAATACAGTTGTCGAGCACCTCTTTCAGGAGTACATAGATACCATCGTCGGGAGAGGCGCCGTCGCCCAGTTTCCCGATGTACATACCGGGGCGCAGGCGTATGTGCTCGCGCCAGTCAAGGGTTTTTACCTCATCTTCCGTATATTTGATTTCGGTCATTCAAACAGTTTTTTTGAAAACAGGGGGCAAATTTAAAACAATTATTGTATTTTAAAACAATTTTCGGGCCGGTTCGCGTTTTATACCAGGTTGACCGACATTTTTCCTTCTTCCCTGACATGCACCTCGATATTATCGAGCATGGTAGTAGCCAGAGACATTCCGACGTAATCGGCTTTGATGGGGAAAGACTTGTGGGTGCGGTCAACGAGTACGGCCACCTCTACCTTTCGTGGTATGACCCCCAGCAGCGGTTGAACGGCATAGAAAATAGTACGGCCGGTGTTGGCCACGTCATCCACGATAATGACCGGTTTTTCGCGCAGCGATTCGGTGGGCAGTTCGATGTACGGATCATATTCCACCGGGTTGGCGGGATTGAGCCTGATTCTCGTCAGGGTGATGTCCGTTCCGGCTGGCGCAATAGTTTTCAGTTCATTCACAATCAGCTGGGCAAACTCGAAGCCATTGTTGTTGAGTCCGGCGAGGATGATGGCGGGCTCGCCGAAATTTCTTTCAAGAATTTCGATGGCAATTCGCCTGATTTTCTGGCGTATCTGTCGGTCGTCGAGTATTTGCATGATCCGGTCGGGCTTGTGACCTGCAAAAGTAATAGCGGTGGGCGATTATTGCGCTATTTCGGGCCGGAAACCTGCGTGGGTGATGATTTTTGGGGTGAGGAATACGTTTTTGCAAAGGGCCTGCCTTGTGGGCGGCGCCATTGATGCGGGGGTGTGATTTCACCGGCAGTGGCCGGTCAGCTTGTTGGCTACATTATTCAGCGACTGTTGACAGGAATTTATTCGCTCAGAGCGCTTGCCAATTCAATATTTCACCTGAAACAGAAATTTTGAACTGTATTACTTGCCCAGTTTTTTGTTGTGAAATTCTTCTACAAAAGGTTGAATAAAGTCATCTGCATCCATTCCTGGCGATGTTGATACAAATTTTTTAAACTCATCCAATATTAATTCCTCCAGTTCTTCCCCATAACCGAGTTCAGACATCAGATTATTCAAAACGGTCAATGAGAATCGTTCAAAAATGTCTTCAATAATATTGTTTTTTATCAAAATCAACTCAACTACCTCGTTTAAATATCTGCGGCGGCCATTTTCATCCAGCCGAAATACTTCATCATCAGCATTGGGATTAAGTTCTTTAAACGGATCAGGTATGATATATGCATTGGTTTCATGGTATGAATAGATAAAAATTTCGCAAAATTTGGTGCCATTGTGAGTGAAAATGTATTTATCCACCGGCTCTATAAATTGTTCTGAGCTTACAGACCCAAGCCTCATGTAATTCAGGCCTTCTGCCAAAGAGCACAATGCGTCCAGGTAAACATACGCAGAGGGTATGGAGCAAAGCCGGACAGGCTCCTCTTTTACCAAGCCCAGTTTTGATTTTCCATTCGAATCTGATGTCCTGTTATTGTTGAAAGGCGATTTAAACATGGTTCAAACTTTTTTATAGTTATTTTAAAAATTCTTCATTTCAGATATAGCACAGGAAATTTCTTTTCTTACAGTGCCTCCCTTTATTCTTCGGCAGCCCCCCTGAACAAGCTCGTATCCAAGATGAATATCAGGTTGAAAACTGCATTATGCTGCGAATCATTCACTGGCTGTATTGGGCTCGCCAGAATACGACGAATTGTCATTTTTTTATGCCTGTCTTTGTACCTGCAACTGTCGTACCCGCTCATGGCCTGTTGCTTTTACATTGAAGCACCTCAAAGGTATGACTTTTTTCATTATCCAACTCCTGAACCGTGCTATTAACATTTTCCATTGCCCCGTTACTGGTTCCATGTCGTACCCAAATCTCAAAAACGTGGGCTTCCATATGGTTCTGCCACCCCCTTCCCGACACACTCTAATCCCTTTCTAATCACTGACACATCAATTTTGCCTACATTCGCACCACCCGTAAAGCCGCATCGCAAGTGCTCATGAACAAGTCTGTACTCCGGATGATTGCCTCCGGTATCATCCTTTTGGCCTGCCTGCAGTCAGGAACCGCCCAAAAATCTATCGCCCGGCAGTGGAATGAAGTGCTGATTCAGAGTATCCGTGAGGATTTCGCCCGCCCGCCTGTACACGCGCGCAACCTGTTCCATCTTTCGGTACTCATGTATGATGTATGGGCCGTTTATGATACTTCCGGCCAGTCTGACACCTATTTTCTCGGTAAAACGGTGGGAAACTATACCTGCCCGTTCAACGGGGTGCCTATGCCTGCGGATATTGAGGCGGCAAGGAGGCAGGCAATCAGTTATGCCGCCTACCGGCTGCTGACCCAGCGTTTCCAGAACTCGCCCCGGGCGTTCACCACTATTGTCCGGCTGTATGATTTCATGACGCAGCTTGGGTACCCGGTCAATTTCAACAGTACCGATTACTCCACCGGCAATCCCGCCGCCCTCGGGAATTATATCGCGCTGCGTATGGCAGAATACAGCGCCCTGGATGGCTCCAATGAGCAAAACAATTATGTGCCCACCGATTATGTGCCTGTCAATACCCCGCTCAATGTGCTGCAGCCGGGCAACACCAGTATGACGAATCCGAACCGGTGGCAGCCGCTGGATTTGCCCGGCGCCATTGACCAGAACGGCAATCCGGTGGTGGCCATTCAGCGTTTCCAGAGCCCGGAATGGGGCAGGGTAACGCCTTTCGCGCTCTCGGCAGCCGACAAGGATACGCTGATACGCAATAATATCCCCTGGTATGTGTATCACAATCCGGGACCACCGCCGCTGCTGAATACGAACCAGCAGGATGCGCAATCCGAGGTGTACAAGTGGAATTACGCCCTGGTATCGGCCTGGAGCGCCCATCTGGATCCCGACGACGGGGTGATGTGGGATATCTCGCCGGCTTCCATCGGCAATAACACCACACCCTACCCCGCGACGCTCGAAGAATACAGGCAGTTCTATCGTTTTGAGGAGGGCGGTGCTGCCGGAAACGGCCGGCCTGTCAATCCCAAAACAGGCCTTCCCTACGAGCCGCAACTGGTACCCCGGGGCGATTACACCCGGGTGCTGGCTCAGTTCTGGGCCGATGGCCCCAACTCCGAAACGCCGCCCGGTCACTGGTTTTCCATCCTGAACAAGGTGATGGATCATCCGGCTTTCGTCCGGCGGTTCAACGGGAAGGGCGATGTGCTCGATCTGCTGGAGTATGATGTCAAGGCGTATTTCACGCTGGGCGGAGCACTGCACGATGCAGCTATCACAGCCTGGGGTATCAAGGGGTACTACGATGCCAGTCGCCCGGTAACGAATCTGCGGTATATGGCCCGGCTCGGGCAGTCCACCGATCCTGCGCTGCCCCGCTATCATCCGGGAGGTTTGCCGTTGATACCCGGCTATATCGAGCTGGTGCAGGCGGGAGATACGCTGGCAGGCTTGAATGGTATCAATGTGAACAAGATCAAGTTATATACCTGGGAGGGTTTCGCTCCGATTGCCAATCCGGCCACTGATCACTCCGGCGCGGGCTGGGTACTGGCCGACAACTGGATGCCCTATCAGCGAAAAACATTCGTCACGCCCCCGTTTGCCGGGTATATTTCAGGCCACTCCACGTACTCAAGAGCAGCAGCAGAGGCACTCACCCTCTTCACGGGCGATGAGTATTTCCCGGGCGGCATGGGCGAATTCCATATTGCCGCCAATAGCGGTTTTCTGTTTTTTGAAAAGGGGCCCAGCGTGGATGTCACGCTTCAGTGGGCCACCTATCGCGACGCTTCCGATCAGACCAGCCTCTCAAGGATCTGGGGCGGTATCCACCCGCCCTTTGATGATATTCCGGGTCGTATCGTCGGTGCCGAATGCGGAACGGATGCCTTTCATCTGGCCAAAGAAATATTTTACAACGATCAGGATGGCGACGGTTATCTGTCTTTTGAAGACTGCAACGATCTCAATCCGGCGATTCATCCGGGCGCCAGCGAGTGGTGCAATGGTGTGGACGATGATTGCGACGGTATGGTGGATGACAGCCTGGTCGTATATACCTGGTATGCAGATACCGACAGCGACGGGTTTGGCAATTCGGCCGTGATCGTGAGCACGTGTGCGGACACGATCCCTGCGGGTTATGTGGCGCCGGCTACAGATTGTGATGATAGTAATGCATCTGTTTATCCCGGCGCTGCGGAATTGTGCGACGGTATTGACAACGATTGTAACGGTATGACGGATGACGGTATTACCTATTACACATATTACGCGGATGCTGACGGCGACGGTTTCGGTGACTCGGGTGCGATCGTGAGTACATGCTCGGACACGATCCCTGCCGGTTATGTGGCACTGGCTACAGATTGTGATGATAGTAACGCGTCTGTTTATCCCGGCGCTGCGGAATTGTGCGATGGTATTGACAACGACTGTAATGGTCTGACGGACGACAGTATTACCTATTATATATATTATGCGGATGCTGATGGGGACGGTTTTGGGGACTCGGGTGCGATCGTGAGTACATGTGCGGATACGATCCCTGCGGGTTATGTGGCGCCGGCTACAGATTGTGATGATAATAATGGCTCTGTTTATCCCGGTGCTGCGGAGTTATGTGATGGTATTGACAATGACTGCAATGGTCTGACGGACGATGGTATCACCTATTATATATATTACGCGGATACTGATGGGGACGGTTTTGGGGACTCGGGTTCGATCGTGAGTACATGTGCGGACACGATCCCTGCGGGTTATGTGGTGCCGGCTACAGATTGTGATGATAATAATGGCTCTGTTTATCCCGGTGCTGCGGA
>CAILQK010000395.1 GCA_903836265.1 uncultured Bacteroidota bacterium
CCGGAGTTACTAAAGCTTCCTGGTAAAAACTCAGTTGTCCACTATCAACTTTTGATACAATGCACGTCACCGACCCGATAGCAGATTATCTGACCCGTATTCGCAATGCGCAAATGGCGGGCCATCGCATCGTAGAGATTCCGGCCTCTCGTCTGAAGATGGCTATTACGGAAATCCTGTACGACCAGGGTTATGTCCTCAAATACACTGTTGAGGAGAAAAATGACAATAACAAGCAAGGCCTGATCAAGATCGCGCTGAAATACGACCCCGTGTCCAAGCGTCCTGTGATCAAGGAACTCGTCCGCGTCAGCCGCCCTGGCCTCCGCAAGTTCGCGGGATCAGGCGATATTCCCCGAATCATCAATGGTCTGGGCATCATGATCGTTTCTACTTCCAAGGGAGTTATGACCGACAAGAAGGCCCGTGAATTGAATGTGGGAGGCGAATTGCTTTGCTACGTTTACTAATTCCCTGCAAACTAACCGGTAAAAGCCGGTTGAAACCTGAATCACAGCATAAATTTCCTGAGGCTGAAAGGCCAAGGGGCAAAAAATAAACGGATATGTCACGCATTGGTAAACTACCAATTACGCTCCCTGCAAAAGTGGAAGTTTCGGTGTCCTCTGATAACACCGTTACGGTGAAAGGACCGAAGGGTACTCTGTCCCAAAAGGTTGACCCCGATATCGCGGTCAAGGTCGACGGTGAAACGCTTCTCGTTGAGCGTCCTACCGATCAGAAACGCCATCGCGCTATGCACGGTCTCTATCGCGCACTCATCAATAATATGGTGGTGGGTGTAAGTCAGGGCTACACAAGAGAAATGGAAGTAGTTGGCGTAGGTTATCGTGTAGAGAATCAGGGCAATCTGCTCACGCTCACTATTGGCTACTCTCACCCGGTAATGTTCTATGTTCCTTCAGAGCTGAAACTTACAACGGCTATGGAAAAGGGCTCTGCCCCGCTTATCCGTCTCGAGGGTATAGACAAGGAACTGATCGGTCAGGTTTGCGCAAAAATTCGCGCCTTCCGCAAGCCCGAGCCTTACAAAGGGAAGGGTATCATGTTCAAGGGAGAGGTTATCCGTCGCAAAGCAGGTAAAACTGCCGGTTCGAAAAAGTAATTTTTCTTCTGTTCTGTGCGCATGCTTCTCGGAAGTTGTCACACAGATTCTGATAAAATTCAAACTTTCGCTGCACCGGTCGGTCATCGGAGCAGTTCAAAAACAATAAAGCATGAAACGCACAAAGAATCAAAGCCGCGAGCGCCTTCATATGCGGATCCGCAAGAAAATAAGCGGAACTGCCGAGCGCCCCCGTCTGAGTGTTTTTCGCTCCAACGAATCTATTTACTGCCAGTTGATAGATGATCTGAAAGGCCACACCATTGCTTCTGCTTCCTCAAAGGGTACAACGGGCACCAAGAGCGAACGTGCAGCAGAGGTTGGCAAGATGATTGCAGCAAAAGCAAAGGAAAACGGCATCGAAACTGTGGTTTTTGACCGCGGCGGCTATCGTTATCACGGCCGCGTTCAGTCACTGGCCGAGGGCGCCCGCGAAGGCGGACTCAAATTCTAAACAATCAATCGCGTAAGCGCGAACCAATAAAAACAATAGCTAGGCAACATGGCAAGGCAAGAAAGAGAAAAAGACGCCGCTCGCTCAACTGAGGAATCAGGTCTCAAGGAGAAACTGGTGGCACTCAATCGCGTAGCAAAAGTAACCAAAGGTGGTCGTACCTTCAGTTTCGCCGCAGTTGTGGTGGTTGGAGACGGTCAGGGCACTATTGGTCATGGCCTTGGCAAGGCGCGCGAGGTTTCCGAGGCAATAGCCAAGGCAGTCAAGGATGCAGAGAAGAATACTATCAAGGTGCCTATCCTCAATGGTACTATTCCTCACGAAGCTTTTGGCAAATCAGACGCCGGTCGTGTAATTATCAAGCCGGCTGCTCACGGTACCGGTGTAATAGCTGGTGGTGCGATGCGCGCTGTGCTCGAGGCTGTTGGTGTACATGACGTACTTGCAAAGTCTCAGGGTTCCGCCAATCCGCACAACGTGGTAAAGGCAACTATTGCTGCTCTTGCCAATCTGCGCAGTCCATCCGAGATTGCCCGCCAGAGAGGTATTACCATGGATAAACTTTTTAACGGTTAATATCACCGTTTGAATTATTTTTGAACGCTGAAATCACTCAGAAATGGCTAAGATAAAGATCAAACTGGTGAAAAGCCCTATCGACAAGCACAAACGCCAAAAGCTCACGCTCGTGGCTTTGGGTTTTCGCAAGGTAAACCAGGTCGTTGAACACGAGGCAACTCCCCAGATTCACGGGATGATCCGTGTTGTACAGCACCTCATTCAGGTCGAAAACGCCTGATAATTGAATCGGACATTTGTTAAGCGGACTTTTCCGGATACAAGTAAAAACTAACAAACAATGGATCTTTCCAATCTTCGTCCTGCAGAAGGCTCAGTAAAAGCTCGCAAGAGAATCGGTCGCGGTACCGGTTCTGGTCGTGGAGGTACTTCTACGCGTGGTCACAAAGGCGACAAGGCCCGAAGCGGTTCCAAGGAGAAGCGTCACTTTGAAGGGGGCCAGACTCCCATGCAGCGTCGTCTGCCCAAGCGTGGCTTCAAAAATATCAACCGCGAAGCTTATGCCGCGCTCAATCTCGGTCAGTTGGAACTTCTGTCCCAGAAACTCGGATCAACTTCTTTTGATGTTGAATCCCTGGTTGCAGCAGGTGTTTCCAAGGCCAGTGAAAAGATCAAGCTGCTGGGCAAAGGAA
>CAILQK010000396.1 GCA_903836265.1 uncultured Bacteroidota bacterium
CTCTACGGGTACATGTACGCCCACCCCGGGGCCAAGTTGTTGTTCATGGGCGGGGAATTTGCGCAGTCGGGCGAGTGGAACATAGAGAGCGGCCTGGACTGGAACCTCTTACAATATGGTTACCACTCGGGTATACAGCAGTGGCTGCGCCGGCTCAACGCGTTTTACAGCGCTGCGCCGGCCCTGTACGAACAACAGTTTTCCGGCGAGGGGTTTGAATGGGTGGACCACGGCGACGCCGACCGTTCCATCGTATCGTTCCTCCGCAAAGGCAAGGACGCGGGTTCCACATTGCTCGTGGTATGTAACTTTACCCCTGTCTCATACGATACTTTCCGGATTGGCGTACCGCATCCCGGCACCTGGAGGGAGGTGCTGAACAGCGACGATACCGCCTTTGGGGGTGCCGGTCAGCACCTCAACGGGGGCAGCTACCCTTCCGACCCGATAGAATGGAATGGCCGCCCGCAATCTATAGAAGTGAAAATCGCACCGTTGGGGATGCAAGTATTCGAAAGGATGCTTTAATAGACTTGTTGCGAGGGGGGTATAACCCTTTTTCACTTACTCCCCGGCTACGCCCAGGAAGAAGATCAGCCCTTGGAGCCGATAGGTAGCACGGCCTTTGGGGATGACCTCGTCTGCTTTCAATTTTTGGCGCACCAAGCGGTACACCCCTTTGTATATTTCCCCGTTGAATTCGAGCTCGCCCTGCTTGCCGCCGATCGAATCGCCGACGGTAAAGACCAGGATATAGCCGTATTCCCCGTACGCCGGGCGTTCCAGGAAAGCGCCCGCCTGTATCATTTCTTCCAATCCGAGCGGACGGATAGGGTCTTTGAACCGGTTGGGGCCGGGAGGGCCCAGGGGGCTGTCTTTTGCCGAGAGCGTCCCGTCGGTGACGATGATGGTAAGCCCCTTACCCTGGGGCTGGCCTTGGAACTGGGCCTGCAGCAAAGCGGGGGCACCCGCAAAGCATACAAAGAGCACCAGGGGGAATATTGTTTTTTTAAGCGGGGCGGTTTTGTTTTCTATTTTTTTCCAAAAATTCATGGAAGCTGTTTTATCTGCTATGGTTTTGAATTTCCTCTGGCCACGAAAGGCGTTCGTCTATACTTTGGCCATTTTTGCGCACTTTTTAAACTATTTTGAAACAAAAAAGGACAAAGCGTGGTTCAAAGCGTTTGGTTTTGTCAAAGATTGGTCATATATCTTTTTTCAAGCTGACAAACTGACCGGTATCTGGGAGCCCGGCAGCGGCAAAGCGCGGGTCAAAATTGAAAAAATAGCCGACAAATATTACGGTAAAATTGTGTGGCTGCGCGAACCGGTTGATCCGGTCACCAATGCCCCAAAGGTGGACAAAAACAATCCGGATGAATCAATGAGAACTGTACCTCTGAAAGGTTACCGCATGCTCAAGGATTTCGTATTCAAAGGAAACGGAGAATGGTCGGACGGCACCATCTACGATCCGGAAAATGGCAGCACCTACAGCTGTGTGATCAAACTTAAAGACGATAATACCCTGGATATCAGGGGATACGTAGGTGTCAAAGCGCTGGGCAGAACTGATGTCTGGAAACGCCTCGAAGCCAAAAAGTAATTAAAACTGTTCATTCAGCGTCCGGCCGTGTCACCGACTGTATCTGATGCACCTTTTGCACAGGACACGAGTGGTTGTGCGGCCTGTTTATTCATAACCCGGCTATTCATGAAGAATTTCCTGCTCCTGATCCTCTTGTCGGCAGTTCTGCCCGCGGCTGTCGCAGCTCAAACACGCGACACTTTACCACCCGCTTCCACCGATGAAGAGGATTTCAGTGAATACGACAACCTCGGCTTCGCCGACAAGGCCGCCAAACGCTACTGCAATCCCAAAATTTTTGATCTCAGCCCCAACCGCTTTATTTCAATTGGCTGGGACTGGCAAAACAGATATGAGGGGACGTTTTCCGCTGTAGGCCAATATACAGACGGTGACTCGCCCATACCTGCTGAAACCGCCGATTTCCGATCCACCAGTGGTCTGCGCTTCAGTGCAAACATTCCTGTTATCTCCAAAAACAGTCTGGTCTGGCAATTGGGAGCCAACTTCTGGAACATGAACTACACCGGATCTGCAACCGCTGAAAATCCGGATGCGGCACAACTCGCAAACCGGCTGCTCGACCGGGGACTCGTTACTTCCGGTATCAATACAACGGTTTTCAAACCGCTCGGCGAAAAGCAGTTTCTGCTCATTCAGGGCTCGGCAGATCTGAGTGGTGATTACACCCTCTCCGAGTTTCAGTCACTTCGCTATTTGCGCTATTCAGGTGCTCTGATCTGGGGTAAACGTCCGCACGATCGTCTTCAGTGGGGTGTCGGTGCTGCCAGAACTTACAGGGTGGGTGAAATGAACTATATACCGGTAGTATTGTACAACTGGACCGCCCGAAACAGGAAATGGGGTACCGAAATACTGTTTCCCGCCCGCGCGCACGTGAGAAGGACCTTCACTCCCCGCAGCCTGCTGCTGGCCGGATATGAACTCGAGGGACAAAGCTACCGTATTGGCAGCCTTTCTGACAACCGGAGCCTCGAAATCCGACGTGGTGAAATGCGTGCACGCCTCGAATACCAGCGACAACTGCGCGGATTTGTCTGGGTCGCCATTCAGGTCGGGTACAGACACAACTGGTCGTTCAACTCGGACTACCTGCCTGATGACGGTCAGGAATTCTTCCGGGGCTTTTTCGGTGATCAGCGTTACGCCATGATCAATACGCTGACCAATGCCCTGTATTTCAATCTGAGCTTCAACCTGGTCAGCCCGTAATTATTCATGACAAAATCAAAACCCCGACCGGAATGAACCGGTCGGGGTTTTTCTGTAGAGACAGATGTGTTCAAAAAAGCCTGATCAGGGCTGGTCAGTATTTTTTTCCCATAAATCGGGCCTGCGCACCCTTGTTCTCGCGGCACTTTGTTCATATCTCCATTCATTAATCAGTTTTTCATGGCCTGACAGCAGAACTTCCGGTACTTTCATTCCTTCCCATTCAGCAGGTCTTGTGTAAACAGGTGGTGCCAGCAGATCATCCTGAAAACTGTCGAACAGTGCGGAGGTTTCGTCATTCAGAACACCTGGAATGAGTCTGCCAACGGCATCAACGAGGACTGCCGCAGCAAGTTCCCCGCCTGAGAGGACATAATCGCCGATAGAGATTTCCATTGTAATGTATTTCTCACGGATCCTTTCGTCAACACCCTTGTAGTGGCCGCAAAGCACCATAATATTACCCTTCATGCTCAACTGGTTACATGTCTGCTGGTCGAGCACTTTCCCGTCGGGGGTGGTATAGATAATGGCATCATAATCCCGCTCTGACATCAGTTTCCCGATACAGGCAGCTATGGGCTCCGGCTTGAGAACCATTCCGGCGCCTCCGCCAAACTGATAATCATCCACCTGCCGGTGCTTGCCGGTGGCGTATTCACGCAGCGAATGCAGATGCACTTCAAGAAGTCCCTTGTTCTTCGCCCGCTGCATGATTGAGTAGCTGAGCGGACTTTCAAGCAACTCTGGCAAAACGGTTATTATATCAAATCTCGTCATCAGCGCAAAATTAGCGTATCTTTGCAAAAAAACAGTATATGGAAGTCCTGACCGCCACCAGCCTTTCCTCCGCCGAGCTGATTGAACTCGAGGACCTGTACAATGCCCACAACTATCACCCGCTGCCCGTCGTGCTTGAGCGAGGCCGCGGAGTGTATCTGTGGGATGTGGAAGGCAAAAGATATTATGATTTTCTGTCTGCATACAGCGCTGTCAACCAGGGGCATTGCCACCCGCGTCTGATTACCGCGCTGACAGAGCAGGCACAGAAACTGACACTCACCTCCCGCGCCTTTCACAACAATCTGCTTGGCCAGTATGCTGCATTTGTCACGGCATATTTTGGTTACGACAGGGTATTGCCCATGAACACCGGTGTTGAAGCGGTGGAAACAGCCCTAAAGCTGTGCAGAAAATGGGCATATCAGGTAAAAGGCATTCCCGAAGGTCAGGCAAAATTCATATTTGTGGAGGGCAACTTCCACGGCAGAACGCTCGGGGTGATTTCCGGTTCGAGTGCTCCGGAAAGCCGCGGCGGTTTCGGTCCGTTCCTCCCCGGCATAGAAATAGTTCCCTACAATGATCTGAATGCACTGGAGTCTGCACTCCGCGACCCGAACACAGCCGGATTTCTCGTAGAGCCGATTCAGGGCGAGGCAGGCGTTTATGTGCCTGAAGACGGCTACCTTGCGGGAGCGTCCGGGCTTTGCAGGAAGTACAACGTACTTTTTATCGCCGATGAAGTGCAAACCGGCATCGCGCGCACGGGGCGCCTCCTCGCGTGCGATCATGAAAATGTAAAGCCAGATATTCTGGTGCTCGGCAAGGCACTCTCCGGTGGCGTCCTTCCTGTCAGCGCTGTACTTGCCAGCGACGAAATCATGCTTACCCTGAAGCCCGGTGAACACGGGTCAACTTTCGGCGGCAACCCGCTCGCCTGCGCTGTGGCCACCGAAGCCCTGATGATTGTGGAGGATGAAGGGCTCGCGAACAATGCCGAGATACTGGGCAAATATTTCCGCAACAGAATGCGCCGTCTGCAGGAAAAAAGACCTGATCTCATCTCGGTTGTCAGAGGAAAAGGGCTGCTCAATGCAGTGGTTATCAACGACTCGGAACACGGAAAAACAGCCTGGAATATCTGCCTGAATCTTGCTGAAAAGGGTCTTCTGGCAAAACCCACTCACGGCAATATCATCCGATTTGCCCCGCCGCTGGTGATCAATGAGGCCCAGATGGACGACTGTTGCTCTGTCATCGAACAGGTTTGCATGGAGTACGAGCTCGACTGATGCAAGCCGACAAAACTTCATTAAGGTTTCTGATTTTTTTTAAATTTTTTTTGACCGAAAACTTGTACGACTAATTCCAACGCTATTATCTTTGCGACCACAAAACGCGGAAGTAGCTCAGTTGGTAGAGCGCAACCTTGCCAAGGTTGAAGTCGCGAGTTCGAGTCTCGTTTTCCGCTC
>CAILQK010000397.1 GCA_903836265.1 uncultured Bacteroidota bacterium
AGACGGCAGTTGCGCATGGTAGTCTTCCCGAGAATCATGATACCACCTCCACGACGTGTCAGATCCGGATTGGCACTGCCATTGAGTGTTTGTCCGTTGCGGATGATAAAGCCGTCCACCACCATTCCGGGGTTGGATGCCAGTTCCACGCAGGTCACCACGTGTTGTGCATTGTCCGAACGATTGGTGGTGAAATCGCCCGGAACGTCATCTCCGTTAATGTCGCCGTCCAGGACAGTAGCATTTGCAGTAATATTTCTTTGGTTGAGGTTTGCTTCAGTACCGGCAAATCCGCCGTACATTTTCATGCCATCGGAAAGGAGAAATGTATTGCTGGAAGCAGCAGATGATTTGTAGGTACCCGCAGCTACCCAGATCGTCTGGCCCGGAGCAGCGGCACTGAGTGCCTGCTCAAGAGATGTGTAGGCATCGGTCCAGGAGCTGCCGTTATTGGCGCCCGTTGCGTTCTGCTTCACATACAGTGTCTGGGCATTCAGCGCCAGACTGGTCAAAAACAGGAGGAATGTAGTCAGTTGTTTCATGCAACAAAGTTTTTAAGCGATAACGTTTTGCGGGTTAAATATCGAAACAACCGCTCAATTCAAGGTATTATTCATACAGAATAGTCATTATTGGGCATTAATTACAGGAAACCTCCGTACATTTCACCGGATTTTACGGAAAAATATCTGGATTGACGTATCTGATCCGTTCCGGAAGCACCACGGTTTGTTAATCATTTCAGCGGGCTGCCACGCGCCACCCGACTGACACTTCTGAACATTTGCATGAAACTGCCCTTCTTTCGCACTGCCCTGCTGCTTGCATTATGCGTACCGGTGCTGGCCCAGCAAAAGCCCACGCTTGACTACTACCTGCCCGCCGATGTCCGGTATGACCAGAATATACCCACCCCCGCATCCTGGCTGGGTTACGAGGTGGGCGAATGGCATACCTCGCACGATCAACTGGTCGGGTACATGCGCGCACTCGACGCAGCCAGCGACCGGATTACCCTGCAGGAATATGGTCGCTCGCACGAAAACCGCCCGCTCGTCTGTCTGACAATCACGGATCCGTCCAACTTCGCGCGACTGGATGATATCAGATCGGCGCGGCAGCAGCTGTTTGATCCGAAAGGAGCCGGCAAGCCCAATCTGAAAGATATGCCGGCAGTGTATTACATGGGCTACTCCATCCACGGAAACGAGGCCAGCGGCGATCACGCCTCCATGCTGGTCGCCTATTACCTCGCTGCAGGACAATCGCAGGAGCTGACGCAACTCCTCAAAAATACAGTAATTCTCCTCGATCCCTGCTTCAATCCCGACGGGCTGCAGCGATTTGCCAACTGGATCAATACCAACAAATCGAAAACCATGTCGGCCGATCCGGCAGGTAACGAATACAACGAGCCCTGGCCAAGGGGTCGTACCAATCACTACGGCTTCGACCTGAACCGCGACTGGCTGGTGGCCCGTCAGCCCGAGTCGGTGGGCAGGGTAGCTCTTTTCCAGGAATGGAGACCCAATGTGCTCACCGACCACCACGAAATGGGCAGCAACTCCACTTTTTTCTTCCAGCCGGGTGTACCGAGCCGCGTCAACCCCATCACACCCGCCCGAAATCAGGAACTGACGGCCAAAATCGCCACTTATCACGCAAAGCTGCTCTCCGAAAAGAAAATACTGTTCTACACCGGAGAAAACTTCGATGACTTCTACTACGGCAAAGGCTCCACTTATCCGGATGCACAGGGTTGTATCGGAATATTGTTCGAACAGGCAAGCAGCCGCGGAACAGCCCAGGAAACCGAAAATGGACTGCTCACTTTCCCCTTCACCATCCGGAATCAGGTGTATGCGTCGCTGTCTTCACTGCAGGCCGTTGGCGACATGCGCGTGGAACTCAACGAGTATCTGTACTCATTTTATCAGTCGGCCCTCGAAGAAGCGTCAAAGGCAGACATAAAAGGCTATCTGTTCACCGATGAAGATGCCGCTTCGGCAGCCTTTCTGGATATACTGGATATGCACAAAATCCGGACTTCGCGCCTGCTGCAGGATTGTCAGGCAGGCGGGAAGACATTCCGCGCAAACAATACGGTGTTCGTACCCTGTCAGCAGCCCCAGTACAGACTCATAAGGGGCATCTTTGAGCGACAAACGTCCTTCAGCGACAGTATTTTCTACGATATCTCGGCATGGACGCTGCCCGATGCCTTTGGTCTCGAATGGCAGCAGATTACAGGAAAAGAGGTCGCTTCCATAAAAACACAGGAAAAAAACATCCGGGAGACACAAAAAGCCTCACCCCTGCCGGGCGATATCGTTCCGTTTGCTTTTGCAGTGTCGCCGGAAGGATACGATTTCCCGCACATGGCAGCTCACCTCCTGCGCTCGGGCGCCCGCGTGCGCGTGGCCATGGAACCGTTTACCGCCGGCGAACACCGTTTCCGGCAGGGAACACTCGTACTTGCCGCCGACCGGCAAAGCATTGCCGCCCGGGATTTTTCCCGCCTGATGAACGAAGTGGCAGAAATGGGCGCAACCGTCACGCCCATTGAAAACGGCCTCACCCCCGATGGGCCCGATCTCGGGAGCAGTCAGTTCCCGGTAGTCCGGCAGCCCAAAGTACTGCTGCTCACCGGCGACGGCGTTTCCGTTTCAGAGTCAGGAGAGGCGTGGCATCTGCTCGATACACGCTACCAGATACCGGTTACTCTGGTGGATGTTGACCGTTTCAACACACTGAACCTGTCAAGATACAATGTAATAATCATACCCGACGGCAACTACAGCAAACTGTCGGCCGACAAGATCAGGCAGTTCACACAGGATGGCGGAACGGTGGTGGCAACGGGAGGCGCTCTCCGCTGGCTCAAATCGGCGGGAATTGCCAATATTGAATTCAGAAATTCAGCCGCCGATCAGCCATCCTCGCGCCCGTATGCGAGCCTGGCGGAAGACAAGGGCGCCCTTACACTGGCCGGCGCCATCTTTGAGGCAGAACTTGATCTGACTCATCCGCTGTGTTTTGGCTACACCAGAAACCGGCTGCCTGTGTTCTTTGGCGATACACTGTTCGTCAGTCCGGGCAAGAACCCGTACTCAACTCCGGCCAGACTGACGCCAAAGCCGCTGCTTGCAGGGTATGTGCACAGCAGCCAGATACCAGTGACCGGAGGCGCGGCCGCCGTTTCTGTTCACGGAGCGGGCAAGGGCAGGATTGTGGCATTCCCGACATCGCCAAACTTCAGGTCGTTCTGGTATGGTACGAACCGGCTGTTTGCCAACGCAGTACTGTTCGGCAACCTGATCAGCGGCGACAGCACCGAACGAAAATAAACAACCCAGTTTTGAAAGATCAACCGGGAGACAAATACCGCGCTTTTGCCGATCAGGCACCCGATATACCCCTGTTCATGCAGCCGTGGTACCTCGACACTGTTTGTACCGGAGGTATCTGGAGTGCTGCGACTGTCGAATCGGATGGCAGAACTGTTGCAGCCATGCCCTTTTTCCTGAAAAAAAAATGGGGCCGGAACTATATCGCCATGCCGGTACTGTGCAAATTCATGGGGCCATACCTGCTCCCCGAATACCGGAATCCGGACGATGAAATACGCCTGTACGATGCCCTGACTGACCAGTTGCCTGCGAAACTGTCGGCCTTTGAACAGGATATGAACTATGGAGTAACCAACTGGCTGCCTTTTTACTGGAAAGGGTACCGGCAAACAACAAGGTATTCGTACACCATTGACCTGCATCAGCGCGAGGAAGATATTTGGGGCAATATCAGCCGGAACTACCGGAGAAAAATCAGAAATGCCGGACAAACACTCCGGGTCTCGGCAGACTTGCCCTGCACGGAACTGCAGC
>CAILQK010000398.1 GCA_903836265.1 uncultured Bacteroidota bacterium
ATTCTTTTTGACAAAAAACAGGCCACCTCCGCAGAAATGGCCTGTTGACAAAACAGCATTACTCTCCTCAATTTATTTCCAAATTTGATTATCACGCTCATTGGAGGTGAAAGCTCTGTTTCACTGTCTCCCGGGTACAACACAAAGGTGCCGGCAATTATGCTGCCGTACAAATGATGCAGGTTAGAGAACGATATGATCCGGATCAGTTCAGCAGTTCGCGGGCAGTGGCAAGTGCCGAATCGCTGGGTGGATTGCCACTGAGCATGACTGCGATTGAGCGAATTCTCTCGTCGTGGTTAAGCAGTCGGATACGAGTAATTGTGCGATTTCCGTCCACTGTTTTGTAAACAAAGTAGTGTGCGTCTGCGCGCGAGGCGATTTGCGGGGTGTGCGTGATGCTGACCACCTGATGTCTTTCGCTGAGCTCCTTCAGGATATGTCCCATTTTGAGAGAGACATCTCCGCTGATCCCTGTATCGATTTCATCGAAAATAAGGGTGGGGAGCGGAATGGCATCGGCCACCAGACTTTTGGTGCAGAGCGTGAGTCTGGATAATTCACCACCGGAGGCAACATCTTTGATTGGCAGGAAGCGTGATCCTACATTGCTCGCGAAGAGGAATTGTACGTCGTCGAGACCGGTTGCTGTGAGTTGCGCTGTATCGCTTATCTCTACTTTCAGGCGGGCATGTGGCATTGAAAGCTGCTCCAGCATACCATGAACGCGGGTTTCAAACCCTCCGGTTACACCTTTCCGGCGGGTGCTCAGTGTGGCAGCCTTTTCGCGAAGCACAGACTCCTGAGCGGCTGTTTCCGTTTCCAGTTTTGCAATCACCTCACCGAGGTCCGTGTAGCCTGACGTCTGGTCTTCCAGTCTCGCCTGGATTTCCAGCAACTCCTCCACCGAGCCGGCTCCGTGCTTTTTCTGCAGTTTATAGATGATATTCAGTCTGTCCTGCAGCTCCATGATGCGTTCCGGGTCGTGTTCGGTTTTCTCCGCAATCCGGTCACGCGGCCGATATCCTGCAAATCAACAATCAGCGCATCGAAGCGTTCGCTCAGCGACGAAAGATCTGACGAAAGTTTGCGTGTATGCTGGAAACTCCGTGCGATGGACTGCAACTGACTGATCAAGTTCTGTTCTCCCTCTACAAGGTGACTGAAAGCAGCGGCGTAGGCCATTTTGATCTCCTCTGCGCCGGTCAGTTTTGCCAGTTCACTCTCCATGGCGTCCTGCTCGCCGGCAGTCAGTGCGGCCTGCTGCAATTCTTCCAGTTGAAAGCGAAGAAAGTCCATTTCCTTTGATCCACTTTCACTCATGGCAATGTATTCGGCCAGTTTCTTTCTGTCGGAAGCATACCGTCGGTACCCGGTCTGGTATTCCTTCAGCAGAACGGCATTTTCTGCCAGCGCGTCAATCATGCGCAACTGGAAATTGACATTATGTATATCCAGCGTGTCGAACTGCTGGTGCAGATCCACCAGCGCTTCGGTGAGGCGTTGCAACACCTGATTATTAACGGGGGTGTCATTCACGAACGCCCTGCTTTTACCGGCAGGTGAAACTTCTCGACGGATGATCACCTCGCTGTCGTAATCGAGTTCGTGTTCGTCAAAAAATGATTTCAGATCGTAGGAGCTCACATCAAAGGTAGCCTCGACCACACATTTTTCTGTATCATTGTAAAATACCTTCGAGTCGGCACGTTCGCCCATAACCAGTCCCAGTGCACCCAGCAGGATGGATTTGCCGGCGCCGGTTTCGCCGGTAATGATCGTCAGACGCTCCGAGAAGTGAATATCTATCTCGTCTATGAGCGCGTAATTGCGGATGTGCAGGCGTTTAAGCATGGTTGCTGTTGTTTTTAAGGTCTCCGGGGCGCTGGCCTCCCTGCTATTTACCGGCTATTCGGCAGAAGGGGTGTCAGCGGTGCAAAAGTAGCGCAATTGTGATTAATTCTGTTTTTTGTGAAATTATTTGTTTTAAAACACTTCACGCACAACCAAAGTTAATAACTTTACACCGGATATGCAAATTTGATCGTTATTATCCATCATTCATCACCTGTTCATGTCCCCTGCCGATATTCTGCAGAAATACTGGGGGTTCCCCGCTTTCCGGCCGCTGCAGTCCGAAATAATTCAGAGATCGG
>CAILQK010000399.1 GCA_903836265.1 uncultured Bacteroidota bacterium
CAGGAGGTAATCAGCCACGACTTCAATTCTTTCATCCGGCGCGAACTTGCCGAAAGACAGGAGTTTCATTATCCGCCTTACTACCGGCTGATTCACCTGGAGCTCAGGCACAAGGATCCGCAAACGGTGAATGCCGCCGCCGCCTGGTTCGCTGCCGCACTGCGTGAGAAACTCGGAGAACGGGTACTCGGGCCTGTAATACCCAATATTGCCCGGGTAAGAGGTGCTTTTGGACAGGATATTATGCTGAAACTCGAAAAAAAAGCAGATATACTGAATGGAAGCAAGCAGCTGATCAGGCAAATCACCGAGCTGATGAACGGTAAACCGGGATTTTCGCAGGTGATCGTTTCGGTTGATGTGGATCCGATGGGGTAGGGAGTAACTATTTTTATAGATTTGCAGCAGAATTCAAATCAGAAAAAAATGGCAAAAAAGAAGCAGGCCACCCCGGCTCCCGCAACAGCAGCCGGAGCAACTGGCCCCTCCCCCTGGTCTTTTATATGGGCGCCGGCGCTTGTGGCACTCATTGCATATATACTCTATGCTCCCGCCTCGGGAAACAGCTTTCTGGACTGGGACGATCAGATGTATGTCACGGAAAACCCGATGCTGTTGTTGAAGGACAAGCCGGGAGCCCCTTCTGTGTGGACCACACCCATTGCCCTGAACTATCATCCGCTCACCATGAAAACGATTGAGTGGGATGCCGGAAGGGGAGGCATGAAGTCGAATGGGACCTTCGTACCAGGGCCATTTGTATCCACCAATATTATGTTGCACACACTGAACAGCGTTCTGGTCTTTTTCCTCGCGTGGCTGCTGACCGGCCGGAATATGTTTGCGTCGCTGTTTTCGGGGCTGCTCTTTGCTGTTCACCCGATGCACGTGGAATCGGTACTATGGATTTCGGAGCGAAAAGACGTATTGTATGCCTTTTTCTTCCTGCTTTCGCTGCTTTCCTGGCTTCATTTTACCCAAACCAGAAAACCGGTCTGGTACATGGCTGCCTTCGTGCTGTTTGTGCTTTCATGTTTGTCAAAAGCCATGGCAGTCTCGCTGGTGCCGGTACTTTTCCTGCTCGACTGGTGGAATGGCCGTTCGATGCGTTCAGCTGGTGTCTGGCTGGAAAAACTGCCATTTGTTGCTGCAGCGGTTTTATTTGGTCTGATGGCCATGGATGTACAGGCCGGCGGTAATTTTCACGGCTGGCTGTCAAATGTGGAGGGCGCCAAGGATGCGATTGCCAGCACCTTCAGTCTGGCGCAGCGGGCTCAATTTGCCGGATATGGCATGATGCAATACCTCCTCAAATTCTTTGCACCGTTCGGATTGTCGCCGTTTTATCCGTATCCCGACCAGTCGCTGCTCGGGGCAGGGCTCCCGGCTTCCTTTTCTGTTTATTCGGCGCTGTTTGCGGCTGTTGCAGGCGTGGCAGTGTGGAGCATGAAGAAGACAAAACTGGGCCTCTGGTCATTTGCATTTTACTTCTTTACAGTCATACTGGTTTCACAAATTATATCGGTGGGTGTTGTTGTCATGGCAGACAGATATACCTACGTACCTTACATAGGACTGGGAATCGGACTGACGTACGGACTATGGCAGCTGGCTTCACGCAGCGCAGGTGCGCGTACAGCTGCGTGGGCAGGCATGACGCTTTTTTGCGTGTTCCTGGCAGTGCGTACAGCCAGTCAGCGTGGTATCTGGAAAGACACCGAGTCGCTGTGGACTGCTGCCCTGCAGCAATTCCCCGGTGATGGACAGATTTTGACCAATCTGGGCAACTATTATGGGAAAATGAACAACCTGGACAAGGCAGCGGAGTGTTTTGAGGCAGCACTGAAGCACGGTGTGAAGAATGCCAAGGTGTATGAGGGGCTTGGAAACGTGTATGGATTCAGGGGGCAGCCCCAAAAGGCGGCCGAGATGTTCTCGGAAGCGATCAAACTGGACCCGAGGGTGGGCAACTACTATTACAATCGCGGAACAGCCTACGCACTGTTCGACCCGAAACTGGCAATACCTGACCTGGACAAAGCCATTGATCTTGTACCGCAGATCAGACAGGGAACCGTTTACGGCAGGCGCGCCTACTGTTACATGCAGCTGAAACAATATGAGGCGGCAGTCAGGGACTACGACAGGGCAATCAACCTGAAAGAAAGCAGACCCGACCTGGTACACGACCGCGGGGTAGCCAAATTTCAGCTGGGCGACAAAGCCGGCGCACTGGCCGACTTCAGACTGGCGTCAAGCATGAATCCGAATTTTGAACCAGCCAAACGTTCGCTAAGTCAGATGGGGCAGTGATTACTTGCCACCCTGTTCTGTTTCAAATTCAACTGAAAAAGGCTGTTTGTAGAATCTTTTTCCAGTTGTTCTGTACAGGGCGTTTGCCACGGCTCCGAATACCGGAGGGAAGGGCGGCTCGCCCAGACCGGTCGGATCAATGTCATTTTGAACGAAATGCGCCTCCACTTTTTGCGGAGCCTCATGCATGCGTATCATCCTGTATGTGTTGAAGTTGCGCTGTTGAGGAGCGCCGTCCACGAGCCTGAGCTCTCCGAAAAGTGCATTCCCGATTCCGTCCACGACGGCTCCTTCCACCATATTGGAAGCTGCGTCGGGATTGACAACGATACCGCAGTCAACTGCACTGAACACCTGCTCCACCCGGGGCTGACCATCGCGCATGCGCATATCTATTACGTGAGCAGCGTATGAGTTGTGGCAGAAATAGGCGGCCACACCCCGATGCAGACCATTTGCACTGGTCTTGTCCCATCCCGACTTTTCCCTGACCAATTTCAGCACACCGGCATATCGGTCGGGATCATAATCATTATTGGAGCCTGCCGGGCTGGTTTTGGCTTTTTCGAGCAATTCGAGACGGAGGTCTATGGGGTCCTTGCCCATCAGTTCGGCGAGTTCATCGAGGAACGACTGTTCAGCGCAGGCGATGAAATTGGATCTTGGCGCCCTGAACGCGCCTATCGTTACATTTGAGGGCATTTCCCAGGCTTCTGCGAGGTAATTATCCACCGCGCCGGCCGGGAAGCGGTTGGCAGCCACCGGGTGTTCCGGGAAACCGCCGCCTTTTACGTGGAAACCTATGAGCTTTTTGCTGGCATCCAGTGCGGCGCGGTAGGTGGCCGTGTAGGCCGGCCG
>CAILQK010000400.1 GCA_903836265.1 uncultured Bacteroidota bacterium
GGGGTCATTTTGAAGCGTTGAATGGATGATTTACTTCAAAATTAACCGCTTTTTTTCAAAGATGCAAGATTTTTTTTCGGAGAATATCACACGCGGGTATTTTGCTGCACATCACAGGGGGGCTTGCCTTACAGCACAAGGTTACAGGAGCCGAAAACCTCGCCGGAGGATTGCAGACTGGTGATCGCTCATCCGGAACCCGGCAAAACATCCGGACAGAAAGATCGTCAAACATGGTCAGGCATATCCGGCGCGCTGCCATTCACAAATTATTTTAACAAACCCGGAAATATCTGTCTGCACGGTGCGTTTGAACAAATCAATATTGTATTTCACCACCCGAAAACAATTCCTTTCTGAAAATGAACCGACACCCTCTCCCGTTTCTCTGTTTCACTTTATTGATCACCCTCTCACTGTTTTCCTGCAAATGGGCCGGCCGCTCTGAAAAGCCGGTATCCATCAATGAAAAACAGGATACTTCTGACAAAATGGAAATGCCACCCCTTCCCGCCGGCGGAGACTATGCTGCTGACTGGAAAATAATTGACAGTCTCGAACAGGAGGGACTGATACGTTCTGCACTTGAAAAAACAGAGACCCTGCAAAAACGTGCTGCTGATGACAAAAACGGCGCCCAGACAGTCAAATGCCTGTTGTTCAGGGGCAAATTCACCACGCTGCTGGAGGAAGACGGTCTTGCCGTGGCCATGCTGATGATGGAAACCGAAACTTCGAAGTTGCAGCAGCCCGAAAAATCGGTCATGCAGAGCCTTCTTGGTGAAATGTACCCCAAATATCAGGCAAACAAAAGGTGGGAAATCAGCCAGCGTACTCCGATTGAAGGCGATGAAGGCGGTGACATACGCACCTGGTCGGGTGCGCGCATTGCGCGACAGGCAGCTGACCTGTACGCATCTTCAGTCGAACAGGCCGAACTGCTCAAAACCGTACCACTGGACAGGTTTCGGGATATTCTTTTTCCGGGTGAAAGCGACTCCATCGGCGGTCAGCCGCTGCGTCCTTCCCTTTACGATCTGCTTGCGCACAGGGCCATAGAATACTACTCCAGCGACCTCAACTTTCTGACCGAGCCGGTTTACGAGTTCGTACTGGACCAGGACTTTGCTTTCGCACCATACAGGGAGTTTCATGGAAAAGTGTTCGACAGCAAAAACGGATATTCGGGGAAGTGGAGAGCTGTTCAGTTGTTCCAGCAGCTGCTCAGGGAATACGACCGGGAACAACCGGGCGATCAGACGGTCGGGCGGGCACGGCTCTATGATGCGGATCTGGCCCGTTTGCAGTTTGTTTATGCCAACTCGGCGCTCGACAACAAAGCGGAACTGTACAAAAAAGCGCTCGAGAACCTCGAATCCGGGTCGCACGACAACCCGATGAATCCGGAAGTGGTATGCGAGCTGTCGCGCCTTCTGTGGGAAATGCCCGGCAACAAGGCCGAAAACACGAGACTGGCGGTCAGCAAACTTGAAGACGCCGTCAGACGCCTCCCCGAAACACGCGGTGCAAAAAAATGCAGTGCACTGCTTGCTGAAATACGACGATCCGGTCTTTCTGTATCCGTTGAGAGCGTCAGCCTGCCCGGCCGGCATATTCTCGCCTCGGTTGGCTACACGAACCTGAGCAAGGTGTTTGTCAGGGTGGTTCAGGGCAACTACAACGACAATGAGGAAGAAACCTGGGGGAATCAGGAACGTATCAAGGCACTCAAACCCGTCAGTCAGCTGATCTGGACGCTTCGCAACCCGGTGGATTATCAGCCACACATCACAGAAATCAGTGTGGATCCGCTGCCGGCTGGCAAGTACTGGATAATGCTGTCGGACAACCCTGACTTCGATGAGAAAAAAGGGATTTTATCCTATGCAGAGTTCTGTGTTTCGAATATAGGAAATACGAC
Source organism: uncultured Bacteroidota bacterium (assembly GCA_903836265.1). Taxonomy (GTDB): domain Bacteria; phylum Bacteroidota; class Bacteroidia; order Chitinophagales; family Saprospiraceae; genus M3007. The sequence goes on from CAILQK010000400.1 coordinate 1,922, forward strand.
TCTGAAACTGGAAAACAGAACCCAACTGGTTTTCTGCGACCGGACCACCGGTGCTCCGCTCTCAGGTGTCAAGGTGGACTTTTTTCGTACCGACTACCGGAACAACACACGCAAACAAGTACTGGCAGGTTCGTCAGTCAGTGATAAAAACGGTGTAGCCGAGCGCATCAGGGTCGGAAACCGCGATGTACTGACAGCACTGGCATCTCTCGGAACAGACTCTCTTTGGCTGGGTGGAACTTATGAATACGCGGGTCGCGACAGGTGGCGACCCGTACCGGTGGTTCACTTCTTTACCGACAGGGCAATATATCGCCCCGGTCAGACGGTATATTTCAAAGGTGTAGTATGTCAGGACAACGAACAGCGCAAACCTGAAATCTTGCCCAACAAAAGTATTACGATTCAGTTATTTGATGTCAACCGCGATAAAAAAGGGGAATTAAAAGTAAAAACGGGCGAGTTTGGCACATTCAATGGTGCTTTCACCACACCTTCAGGTGGCCTCACCGGACGAATGTACATTCAGGCGACCGAAGGGGCCAACGGTTCTGTTGCCTTCAGCGTGGAAGAATACAAACGCCCCCGCTTCGAGGTGAAATTCAACCCGGTGAAAGGCAGCTACCGACTGAACGATACCATCAGTATCACCGGAGAAGCGCGGAATTATGCCGGAAATGCAGTGGATGGTGCCAGGGTGCGCTATCGTGTGGTCAGAGAGGCACGATTCCCCTATTTCTACGGATGGTACCGGAGCTACTACCCGAGCTCTCCTTCCAGTGAGATCATCAGCGGTACCACCACCACAGATATCACGGGCAACTTCACCATTGCCTTCAATGCGCTGCCCGATCAGGGTGTTTCCCGCAAGGATCAGCCTGTATTCAGTTACACGGTATATGCCGACATAACCGATATCACCGGTGAGACACGCAGTCAGGAAACGACTGTACATGCCGGCTATCAGTCGCTGGAGGTAAACTGGCAACTTCCCAAAGAAGTACATGTGTCTGACTTGTCGAAAACGGGACTCACAACCACCAACATGGCCGGAGAGTCTGTCAACACAGCAGGTAAAATAACGTTTCAGAAGCTGGTGGAGCCCAGAAAGGTGTTTCTGGAGCGCTACTGGGAAAAACCCGATCTTCCCGTAATTTCCCGGCCCGATTTTGAGGAAAAATTCCCGAATCTGGCATGGGGTGATGAAGACGACCCGCAAAAATGGGGCAGAGAAGATTTCACCAGAACTGTGAATTTCAATACGGCAGAACAGAAAACTGTTGACCTCAATGGAGGAAAGACACAACCCGGCTGGTACCTTTTCAAATTGTCCACCACCGATGAATTCGGCGAACAGCTGGAAATTGAACGTATCGTGCGGGTGTTCGATGATCAGGGAAGCTTTCTGCTGCCGGGAGCCCGGCTCGAACAGTCTTCTGCCGAACCCGGTGAAAAGGTGAAACTGGTGATGGGTGGCAAACCTGCCAACCTGTATTTCTTCATTTCAAATGGCAAGGATGCACCCGTACAGTGGGTAAAAACCAGCGGTACTTCATCTGTTTCAATTCCCGTGACGGAGGAGGATCGCGGCGGACTGTCCATTGCCGGATTTTGTGTCTGGAACAACCGTTATTACATTCTGAACCAGTACCTGGAAGTACCATGGTCCAACAAGGAACTGCAAATCAGGTACGAGACTTTCCGCGACAAACTCGCGCCGGGAGAAAAGGAAACCTGGAAGATCCATATCAGCGGGCCCAAAAAGGAAAAAGTGGCTGCCGAAATGGTGGCCGCCATGTATGATGCCTCACTGGATCAGTTCGCAAGTCATAACTGGTCGCCGGTGAGCTATCCCCGGAACGGAATGTACCTGCGCGCTGAAAACCAGATCGGTTTCGACAAAACCAGTGGTTATGTGTTGACAGAAATTCCCTTCCCCGGTTTTCCTGACCGCTCCTACCCTGCTCTGAAGTGGTTCGATTTCCCATTCTGGTCCGAATCAGGTGGAGGGGTATATGGAATGCGCGCTGCGAAATCGGTATTCAGAATGGATTATGCAATGTCTGAGGATGTAGTGGAAGTATCAGCGATTGCGAGCGGTTATGATTCGGAGGAAGACTCGGTAGCCGGGTACGATCCGTCGGCAAAAAATCAGGCAAAGCCGGTCAGTTTTCCGTCTGCCATACGCAGAAACCTGGACGAAACCGTCTTTTTCTTTCCGCAACTGCGCACCGATTCACTGGGAAACATCGTCATAAAATTCACCATGAACGAGGCGCTCACCCGCTGGAAGCTCCTTACATATACACACACGAAGGATCTGAAGCAGGCTGTATCGGAAAAAGAGATCGTCACACAAAAGGAGCTCATGGTGATCGCAAATCCGCCCCGTTTTCTTCGGGAGGGCGACGAGATCGAGTTTTCCGCCAAAGTGAGCAACCTGTCAAAGGAAACGCTCACAGGCACTGCCACACTCAATCTGCTGGATGCTGCCACCATGCAGCCTGTTGAACAGGCGTTCGGACTCGCCCGCAACAACCGCGTGGCCCGGTTCAGTGTACTGCCGGGTCAGTCGGGTGCGGTATCCTGGCGCATTCAGGTGCCTGAAAAGTACAACGGTGCTGTTACCTGGCAGATTTATGCCGATGCAAAATCGTTCCGCGACGGGGAGGAAAGCACCATTCCGGTAGCAAGCAATCGCATGCTGGTAACGGAAACATTGCCCATGGCGTTGAGAGGTAACCAGACAAGGAATTTTTCTTTCGACAACCTGAAAAACAACACCGGAGGCTCTCTCGCCACGCACAAATATACGCTTGAGTTCACGAGCAACCCGGTATGGTATGCCGTACAGTCGCTGCCATACCTGATGGAATACCCGTATGAATGCTCCGAGCAGATTTTCAGCCGGTATTACGCCAACTCACTCGCCTCCACGGTGGTTGAAAAAATGCCCAATATCCGGAATGTGTATGAGCGCTGGAAGGGCACCGATGCCATGAAATCGAACCTGGGCAGGAACCAGGAGCTCAAAACTGCCCTGCTGGAGGAAACACCGTGGGTACTCGATGCAGAAAATGAAGAACAGCAAAAGCAGAACATTGCCCTGCTTTTCGACCTGAACCGCATGTCGGACGAGCGCGCTCGCGCGCTCAGGACGCTTACTGAACGTCAGGCTGCAGATGGCGGCTGGTCGTGGTTTCCCGGCGGTGAATCGAGCTGGTATGTGACTCAGTACATCGTCACGGGATTGCTCCGGCTCCAGAAGCTGGGAGTAGCGGAAACTGAATCGGCAGAGCTGCTGGAGGAAATGACCGACAAGGCACTCGGCTTCTGCGATTCCAGACTGCGGGCTCAGTACAAAGAGCTGGAACGCCTCGCCAAAGAGGGTAAAATCAGGATGGACGACGACCATCTCGACGGGATGGCCATCCAGTACCTTTATATGCGGTCCTTCACCACCGCACCCGATCGCCCGTCGGTGGAGGCAGCCTATTATCTGGCACAGGCGCAAAAATACTGGCTCGGCAAGGGACTGTATCAGGAGGGAATGATTGCACTGGCGCTGCACCGATGGGCTTTCGGCGCCTCCGAAACAGCCCCGAAAATTGTGAACAGTTTGCGCGAACGCGCTACGGTGAA
>CAILQK010000401.1 GCA_903836265.1 uncultured Bacteroidota bacterium
GTCGTCCGAGTGACAACCCGCACAGGTGTTGGGCGTGGTGTTGTAGTTGCCGTTGTGGCAGGTGGTACAATCGTTGGCTATGGCGGCGTGAGCCCCGTTCAGCACATAGAAGTTATTGTGAATATCGAATGTCGCAGGTGCCCAGGCTGCCGTTGTATGGCAGGAAGCGCAGTCAGACGGCAAATTCAGCACCAGGTGCCCGGGATTTGAAGAACCGATGTAGTCCGCGTTGTGGCATGCCGCACATTCTTTGGGCGTACCCTGGAATCCGTTGGTGTGACACTCCAGACAATTCGTACTGAGGTGCGCGCCGGTAAGGGCAAAGCCGGTGGTATTGTGATCGAACACATTATCGGCACTTCCGGTAGGGTGACAGGCCAGACAGGCGGCATCATTGTACGTATAACCACCAACTACACCATGCTGGTTATCCGTTTCAGGATTGGTATGACAACTGATACACGTGTATTCGGCGTAGTTGGCCGGATTGGTATGGCAGTCGGTACACTGGCTCCATTCGCCCTGATGCTCCCCGCTGAATATCGGAAAATATTGGGCGTCATGGTCGAATGTGGCTGGTTCCCAGGCCGATTCTGTGTGACACTGTGTGCAGTCAGCAGGGAAATGGGCAACTTCGTGATCCGGATCGGTCGTGTTGTTGAAATCATTGGTGTGACATCCGGCACATGTATTGGGAGTATTGTTGTAGTCGCCGTTGTGACAGTCGGCGCAATTATTGGCTATAGCTGCATGCGCGCCATTCAGCGGATGAAAGTCATTGTGGTTTGGGAAAGTAGCCGGTTCCCAGCCATTGGTTGTGTGACAGGTGGCACAGTCAGTCGAAAGACCGAGTGTTGTATGGTCTGGATTGGCAGTCGTATTATAGTCGTCAGTATGGCAGGACGCGCAGGCTGTCGGTGTGCCTGCATATCCGCTGGCATGGCACTCCTGGCAGTTGACGGTCTGGTGCACACCTGTAAGCGCGAAATTGGTGGCGCTGTGATCAAAAACGTTGTCGGCACTGCCAGTAGGGTGACAGGCCAGACAGGCCTGGTCATTGTACTGATAACCATTCACCCCGCCGTGCTCTTCGTCAGTATCCGGATTGGTATGACAGCTGATACAGGTGAAACTGGCATAATTGGACGGATCCTTGTGACAATCGGTGCACTGACTCCATTCGCCCTTGTGTTCACCACTGTAAATGGGAAACAGCATGTCGTGCTGGTCAAAACTGGCCGGCATCCAGTCCGGATCGGTAGTATGACAGGTAGCGCACTGATTTGAGAAATGCAGCAGCTCGTGATCCGGGTTTGCAGTGCCTTCGTAATCAGTCCGGTGACAGGCAAAACAGTCGGTTGGGGTAGAGGTGTAGTCGCCCGTGGTATGGCAGCTGGCACAATCCTGTATGTCATGCCCCTTCGTCAGAGGAAAGAAGTCGTGCCGTATGCTCTCTGTGTCCCAGTCGTCGGCCGACATGTCATGACATTCGGCGCAATTGGTGGAAAAACCCGCCTGCGCGTGATCCGGATTGGTTGTTCCATTGTAATCCTCCGCATGACAGTTCATACACGCATTCCCCAGTCTGTCAAATCGAAGCACAGACTCGGATGTATGGCAGGCATTGCAGTTCGCACGCGCATGCGCACCCGTGAGCGGGAAGCCGTTTTGCTGGTGCAGCCCGAAAATGTCATTGACCTGCCAGTTATCGGTATTGTGACAACGGGCACAGTCGTTTCCGACAGTCATCTGGTGCAAATCGGTATGACACGAGATACAGTCACCGGAAGCCTGTTCAAACACCATGGAGGCGTGACAGGAACGACAGTCTGCCTGCCGGTGGCTTCCGGTGAGCGGGAAAGATGTCTGACGGTCGTGCGAAAATTTGGTGGTATCGGGTCCCGGTGGTGTTCTGGTCGGATCAACAAGCTGATATTCAGTCCACTTCTGCCGGGAAATCTCCCAGCCGTCCGGCGTATGACAGGACGCACAGTCCATTCTCATTGCTTCACCGTGCGGCGACTGCGCAGCAACCCCTGTTGCAAGCGCAAACAGCAGGATGATGGTGAATTTGAATGAACTGCTCATTGTAATTTTATTTTAAAACTGTTGCACCTTCCATAATCACATTGTACTTGTAACCGGCTCCAAAATCTCTGTTGAGTGCGATGGTGCCTTCCATTGTGACAATGCTGCCCAGCTGAACCTGTTCTGTTGTCGTAACGGTCAGATCAAAGTTGTTGGCAGAACCATCCTGGATATGTAGCCAGTTGCGACCCATTATCATCGGATTGAGCTTGACACACTTTCCTGTTACCTTGATTACTTTGCCATCATATTTGCCCAGATTTGCCATCAGGGAAGAAATTTTGACTGCCCCTTTCGCTCCGGCAATCTCCGATGTGGGTGGAGCTACATCCGCCTCGTGACTATGCGGTCCGCCGCTGAGTGCCTGATCTACAGCCGATCCGCCGCCGGCCTGAGCGCCTCCCGGTTCGGTCGTCAGGCCGGATACCAGATAAAGGGTCTCAAAAACACGGTCATATTCTTTGCTCTGGAAATTCTTTTTCATCAATCCACCCGTGTAATAATAGGTGGTGCCAATCTGTACATTGGACTTCGGAATGGCAATCCAGAAGCTCTGTCCGTTCTCGTTCACACGCACGTATGTGTATTTGTCCGTGTGCAATGTTTCTTCAGCCACTACCTTGTGCTGTTCCTGGCCTCCGCCTCCCGCAGTAGCCATACCGGTTTGTCCCTGCAGTACACTGTTTACCGCAGAGCCTCCCTGAGCTGGTGTATCCTCTGCCTCAATTACTTTCGGCCCCGAATCGCAGGCCCCGAGTCCGGCTGCTACAACCAGTACCGGAATCCACTTCATTATTTTCATTTTTGTTCTCTTTTTCATCTTTTTGTTCTTGCTTTCTGACTTCAGGGCTAAATGTATGGGTAAATTCCATGACAAAAAAACCGGAAAAGTCAAAAACGATGCATCAGTTTGGTATTGAAGAGCAGAAAATTGTTGGCGTCTCCCGAAAAGGTTTTCTCGGCATACAGGAAAAGGCTTTCTTTTTTGGTGATATTGAATGATACACTGCCACCGATGACGTTCTGCTGTGTCTTGTACTCGCTGGAGTATTTGTACTGCACATAGCGGAAGTAGGTTTCCATATTCAATTTTCCTTTGAAAAAGTCTCTGGAAAGTCTGGCACTGTAAATATTGGAGTTCACAAATCCTGTTCTCAGAATATTGGCATTGAGTGACAGGTTGGCCCTGATGCCGGGCAGCCTGTTTATATTGGCAAAACAGTTCAGGTTTTTAAAGTTGCTGACAGTAGTCTGCTGGAAACGCACGCTCCCATTCACACCGAATGTTATCAGTTTCCATGGGTGGTAACTCACGTTCAGACGAAGTCCCTGGCGACTCTCGTTCTCTATCAGCTGATCTATGAACGACTTGTATGATTCATAGTAAATAATGTTCTTCCGGGCATCGTAAGACAGTGTGGCATTCAGTTTTTTGGAGAATCTGTATCGGGCGGAGATAAACAGGTTGGTCAGCTCGGGCTTTGAAGAGGCTTCTCCATTCACCTTTTGGTAGGTGTCGAGCTCCATGGAGGTAAATACATTCAAATTTTTCGCCACATCTGTGTTGCTCTGGAAATAGAGGAAACGCCTGTCTGTGGATCCGCTGTTGAACTGATCAAGCAATCCCAGTGTCATTTGTGTCTGCAACTTCTCTCCGGTTTTACTGTATCCGACAAATCCGCCAGCCTGAAATAATGAAGGATCAAAGCTGTAATCGTTAAATCTCGGCCTGGATCCGGCTATGACACCGTACGACAGACTTTTGCTGAAGGAACCTTCGTACTGAAGTCCGTCAATAGCACCCACACTGGCCATTTTGGGATTGATCTTCCGTCCCAGTGTCACACTGTTTTTTTCGTTGAACTGATATTTCACAGACAGGGAGTACACTTTCAAAGCGTTATTGATATTCTCCTGCACATCAGCCCACTCACCAATTGTGTGCCTGAACACAATATAGTTGTCTGTGGAAAACCTGGAATTGTTGATATTATTCCCCTGAAAGTTGAAGGAATATCGCATTCTGTGTCTTTCACCCCCATTGAATATACTGGAATAGGAGGCCACTGCAATCCGCGCCCTGATTTTCTGTTTGTCTTTTATTCGGGAAGTGGATTTCCCCTCTTCCTGAAGTGCCTTTTGCTCCGGATTGGCCGCCGGAGCTTCCGCTTCAACCGGGGCCGGCTCTTCTTTTTTTGTTTCCTTTACTGGTACGCGCGCACTGATCTCGTCGTTCACGCTGAACTCAAGTGTGCCCAGTTTGCTGCACACACATGAACTGCTTGACTTGTTGTTAACCAGCAGTGCAGGAATCAGAACGCTTTCTTTGAGAATGAACAGGGTGTCATTCACCCTGATATCTGCTGTTGACGAAAATTTCACATACACATTCCGTGAGGAAGTGAATGTGACGGTACCCTTCAAATCACCGCCCTGGCCCCGGGCGACCGAGGCCAAAAGCAGTGTAATGATGACGAGGACAGTTTGTTTCATTGTGGTTTATTTATGGCAAACTGTACATTCAAATGACTCAAACTTGTACTGCACGACGTATTGCCCGTCCATGAGCACTTTTTTGTGACAATCTGCGCAAGCCACCTGTGCGTGTTTCCCGTCAAGTTTGAAAGCCGCCCTGTTGTGGTCGAATTCAACCTCTTTCCATTTCTCGACACCGTGGCAACTCCTGCAATTGGTGGAGCCGTCTTTTTCAAACTGTCGGCCGTGTATGTTTTCATGGCAAGTAATACACCGGGTTTCAATCGGAGCAAACACAACCCTGATCTGCACAGCCTCATCCGGCTTGTGACATTCACCGCACGATACCCGGCTGTGTGCCCCCTCCAGCTTGAAACTGGTCGCATTGTGATCAAATCCGGTGGCTGCCCAACTTTCGGTGACGTGGCACTTGCTGCAGTTCTGTTCGGGGTAGTATTTTGCCTGAAGTGTATTTTTATGGATGTCTTCATGGCAGTCCACACAGCGCTCGCCTATATTTCTGAACTGCCACTCAGGCTTTTTTGTATCGTCAAGGTGACAGGCAAAACAGGGTGTGGCAATATGCGCCCCGGTCAGCGGAAAATTCGTATTATCGTGTTCTGTTACACCGAAAAGCGGATTGTCGAACCCGTTTACATCGTGGCATTCGGCACAATCCCTGTTTTTGTTTGTGCGTGTAAAGACGGCTTCATGGTAGTCCTTGTGGCATGAATAGCAATTGCCAAACTCCAGTGGTTTGATAAAGTCGGACAGGTGGCAATCCTTGCAATTCACAGCTGCATGTTTACCCTGCAGCGGGAAGTCGGTATTGGCATGGTTGAAATTCTCCGGAACTCCTGCAATTTTGAAGCTGTCCTCGTTATGGCACGATTTACACTCTTTGCCGAATTTTCCTTCGTGTACATCCTTGTGGCAAATGACACAGTCGGCATTTTTGACGCCGGATCTGTCCTGAAATACTTCAGTTACCGGCACATCCAGATTGTGGCAATCCCTGCAACTGACAGATTTGTGTTTGCCTGTGAGCGCAAAACTTGTCTTGTTGTGATTGAATTTGCCGTTCAGGACTTCAAAACCCTGTTCTGTATGGCATTCCCTGCAATTGCTGCCAAGGTTATTCCTGTGTACATCCTGGTGGCAGCTGTTACAATTGGTAAATGCTACCCCCGAAAAACGCTGAAATTCCGCATTGTTCCTCGTCTCTTTCGGGTGGCACTCTGCACATCCGACATTTTTGTGCTTGCCAGCCAGGGGATAGCGGGTTTGTTCGTGCCTGAATTTCGATGCCGGAGCAAAGTCATCGGTGGTATGACACTGCGCACAGTTCACGGAAAGCGTGCCCTGATGTACATCCTGGTGGCAGTCTTTACAGTCTTTGCCGAGCCCAAGATACGTCTCGGGTCTTTTTCTGATATTCTGATCCTGAATCAGGTCTGACTGGTGGCATGCACGGCAGTCAATGGTTTTGTGTTTGCCGGTAAGCTCAAAACCCGCTGTGAGGTGGTTGAATCCTTTTTCATCGAATCTCACCATATCAAAATTCCGGCCGTGGTGATCGCTGTGGCAATTGGCGCACTGCTTTGATCGCGCCTCCTGGGAGGCGTGAAACCCCCTGTTCCAGTTGATGAGGTTCTGGATATCCTGATGGCAGGACAGGCACTTGTTGTCGGAAATTTTGGCGCCGATATCGTGGCATTTCGTGCAGTTGAACATGCCCTCAAGGGCTGCGTGACTTCTGGAAAGCTCGCCGGGCGAAATCTGACCCCACAGCAGGCACACCCGGAGTACAACTGCCGGGATCAAAAGGGACTTCAGTGTCGCTTTCCGCAAACGCACGATTAAAAATTTACAGTTAAGCAGGCTTTTCCACCGAAAACTCCCTGAATCTTCAACGGAGCTTTTCGCTGCTCAAAGGTATATGACGAAAGGCGACTTTGTCAACAAAATGTCATAAAATATATTCATAAATTTTTTTTATGAATTATCCGCAACAACCGGCACTTCAACAACCAACTCCTCTGTACCGGGGCAGCTGTTGCCCATATTCCAGTGCGGCCTCTTTGTCGCCCGCGCAAATGAGAAACTGATCTTCCGACGGTTTTCCCGAAACTTTCTGCCACAGTTTAAGCCCGGGAAGCATGCGAGTATTATATGTCTGACCTGATTTTATCTTCTGATGTAAGACCAGGAAGAAAATACAATATGCCGGTGTCATAAAAGTAAATTTTCTGTGCTCAGGCAGTGGTGCTGTTATCTCTCGGTCTATATACATTTTGAGAATAATTGAATTTTAATTGTAAAAATTCGTAAAACTGGAATGGTCTGCACAAAAAAAACAAGGCCGCCCTGTTGGAGCGGCCTTGTCTGTACACCGGTGTTGGTGATTATTTTAGCCTTTGGCTTTCCTGGCCGGAGCTTCTGAAGCCTCCGCCGTTACCACGGTACCCGAGATGGTTTTCTCTTTCATCAGGTCAACAACCAGTGCCGACGCGATGAAGATGGAAGAGTATGTTCCGAAGAAAATACCCATCAGCATACCGAACGCAAAGCCTTTGATGGCGCCGCCGCCGAAGAGGAACAGGAGCAGTACCACGAGGAACACGGTACCCGATGTGATCAGGGTACGGCTCAGGGTGGTGTTGATGGCAAGGTTGAATACTTCGTACTTTGACTTGCCCTTGAACGTATTCATGAACTCTCGGATACGGTCGTAAACGATAACTGTATCGTTCACAGAGAAACCGATTACCGTCAGGATACAGGCAATAATGGCCTGGTCAATTTCCAGCGAGAACCACACCTTGCCATGCAGCAGGGTGAAGAATGTCAGGGTAATCAGTACGTCGTGGAAGAGTGCGAGTACGGCGCCGAGCGAGAACTGCCAGCGACGGAAACGAATCAGCAGGAACAGGAACACAAATCCGAGTGCCCAGAGAGCAGAAAGGAAAGATGAGTTTCGGATATCGTCGGCTACAGTAGCACCCACCTGACTCGAAGATACAATGTGTGTACCACTTGACTCTGTGCGTTTGAGGCTTTCCAGATCAACCGTTACACCTGCTGCCTGAATTCCTTCGTGCAGTTTGGTGACCACACGATCCATCACATCACTGCCCGATTCATTGATCAGGTATGGTGTGGTGATACTGAAAGTATTGCCACCGCTGACCGTCTTCACTACTGTATTGCTTTCGAAAGCTGTGTTCAGAGCCGGAGCAAGCTGTTCTACCGTAACAGGCTGATCGAACTTCACAGTGAATGTGTATCCACCCTTGAAGTCCACACCCAGCTCAAATCCGCGCATGGCGTAGGATGCGATACCAATCACAATAATAGCCGCAGAGAACATGTAGGCGAAACGACGCTTGCCCATCCAGTCGTAGTGGAAACCCACGAGCCATTTGTCTGACCACGGGAAGCTGTATGTCAGTGTGTTGCCGCGATCAATCCACCATTCGGTGATATAACGACCTACCAGTACTGCAGTGAACAGTGAAGATATGATACCCACGATCAGTACGGTACCAAAGCCCTTGATCGGACCCAAACCGAAGTAAACCAGTACCGAAGCAACCAGCAGGGTAGTGATGTTGGCATCGAGGATGGCCGGAAGGGCACGGGAGAAACCGGTGCCGATCGCCTTGCTCAGCGGCAGTCCGTTGCGCGACTCTTCCCTGATCCTTTCGTAAATGATTACGTTCGCATCCACGGCTGCTGCCAGCGTCAGTACGATACCCGCGATACCCGGGAGTGTCAGTACTGTACCCATTGAAGCCAGCGTGCCAAGGATGAAGAATACGTTGGCAAGCAGTGCAACCACACTCACCCAGCCGCCTTTGCTGTAATATGCCACCATGAAGAGGCACAGGAAGGCAACAGAAAGCAGCATCGTCAGCAGTGACTTGTTGATATTGTCGGCTCCCAGTGAAGGGCCAACCTGGCTTTCCTGCACAATGCGTGTGCCTGCAGGAAGTTTACCTACCTTCAGAATTTCAGAGAGGTCATTGGCCTCGTCCAGTGTGTAGCTGCCTGTGATGGAGGAGTTGCCGCCGGTAATCGGATTGATTACACGCGGGGCACTTACAACTTCATCGTCGAGTACAATGGCAATCTCGCGGTTGCCGTTGTTGGCGGCCTTGGTGGTCATTTCTGCCCAGACGCGCGCACCATCATTGTTCATCTGCAGGCTTACCTGGATGTCGCCACTGTTCGGGTCAGGATCAGCACGTGCATCCTTTACAACCGAACCGTCGAGGGGTGCCTCGTCAGAGCCTGGACGCTTTTTGATAGCATACAGCTCATATTTGCCGCTCAGTGAAGAGAGTGCAGCATCCGTCTGCTCCTTGATGGCGCTGCGGCCAAAGCGGAATTCCAGATCTGCCGGGAATTTGGCTTTGACGTCAGGACGGGCGAAGTACTCGCTCAGTACGCGGATTTTGTTTTTGTCAACATAACCCAGAATGGCATTGCCACCCTGCTGGTTGATAGTGATCAGTGAAAGCAGCGGACCGCCACCTGCAGCAGGTGCTTTGTCAACCAGTTTCATCACTTTGGCCTGTGAAGAGTCAGGCTGTCCGTTGGCACCAAGAGGATATTCGTAAACAGTGTCTTTGGCTGCTCCTGCTGTGTCCACGCCGGCGCTGAGCAGAAGATCGGCATTCTGGAGGCCGCCGAACACACCTTCGTCGGTGATACGATAGGTTTCCCAGAATTCCAGTTTGGCCTGGCTGGAGAGCATGTTGCGGGCGCGCTGCGGGTTGTCAATACCCGGCAGTTCCACCTGGATCAGGTCGCGTGCTGCGTCAAGGCTCACGTTGGGCTGTACCACACCGAGCTTGTCAATACGTTTCTTCAGGCGGTCGTAGGTCTGGTTGACCGTTCCGTTGGCCGCCGTGCGGATGATATTGATGGCATCGGCGTCAGGGGTATCGAATTTGATGCCACTGGCTTCGTTACGGGCGAAAACGGCAGCGAGAGGCTGTCCTCCGCCATTTTCCCTCCATGCCTGGGCAAACAGCGTGATGTAGTCGCCCTGCTGGGTTTTCTGCAACTCGCTGGCCCTGTCAAGCGACTTCAGGAAGGCAGGATCGCTGTTGCCGCCGGAAAGGCTCTTCAGGAAGTCCCGAAGGTCCACCTGAAGCAACACGCTCATGCCACCCTTCAGATCAAGACCAAGCGCAAGCTGGCTCTTCTTGAGGTCGAGATAAGTGAATTTTTTGATGAATGGAATCTCGAATACTGTTTCACTGGACAGTGAATCGAGGTATTCCGAATAACAGGTCCTCCAACTGGCGTTGGCGTCACTCGAAGAGCACTGGTCGGCATATTGCCGGGCAGCAGACTCTATGTTATTCGTCGGGATGACGAGTAGGTACTGGTAAAGACACACTATCGTCAGCGCAATCAGGAAAAATCGTACAACGCCTTTGCTTTGCATACCGAAAAGGAGTAGATGTTCAGGTTATGATATAACGAAAATCGGGGTTTGCCCATTGGCATACCCTCCGAAAAAAGCGCGCAAATATAGCTAATAGGCGGAATAGCAAAGAGGAATTTTGAATTTGTTTCTTTCAAGTGTTATTTCTGAACCAGAATCCACTCCAAAAGTCATCTTTTCCCCTGCGAAGGCGCTCTTCCTCCGCCGCTTCCCACGCCCGTTGTGCCCTGGTTTTGTCAAATGTTCCGCGTGGCAGGAAGTACTGTTTCTCCTGCCCTCTGTCCTCCGCAAAAGGGTCTGGATTTTCCTGTGCTTCCTCGTCTTCCAGTTCCGACTTGAACAGATATGCCACAAATATACCGGCGAGGCTGCCAAGCAGGTGGCTCTCCCAGGATACTCCCTCCTGATGTGGAAGTACACCCATGAACATGCCGCTGTACAATAACATCACCAGTACTGCCAGGATGATTGACCGCATGCTACGCCTGAATATTCCATTCCAGAAAATAAACGCCACAAGTCCGTAAACTACTCCGCTGGCTCCTATGTGGGAAACTGGCCGGGCAAACAGCCACACGGCAATGCCTGTCAGGAAATATATCAGCCAAAAGGCCTGTGCCGCTATTTTCCTGTAAAAATAAAATGTGATAAAGGTGAGTACAAAAAGCGGAACGGTGTTGGATATGAGGTGCCCCCAGCTTCCGTGTACCAGCGGACCGGTCACTACGCCCCGGATACCCCACAGCCGCCTCGACATGATGCCATACAATCCCGGATCGAAACCGTCGAGCTCCTGCCATATATATATTATCCACAGGAAAAGAATTGCAGCGAGCGGAAAGCGTATACTTTCTGCAAAGTGCTTGCGGGTGAGCTCAAGGCTGTCGTTTTCGCTATCTATCAGGGACACGTCGGAGTGGTTTTGGCGCGGGAAGATACATAACCCACTCGTATTCCTATCCCAAATGACGGGCCAAATCCCGCTGTGACTGACTGTATGTCAGGTACAAGCCGTAATGACAGGTCATCCGAGACGTCAAAACTCGCAAGGTGCGCGTCAACAAAGGCATCGGTCACAGACAGCAGATAGGTGACCCCCAGCCAGAGAAAGCGTTTTTCAGAATTGGTACGGAAAACATCGCGGTAGCCCTTCATCTGTGTCGCACTCATATTCTTGTAGGGCGCCTCTGTGGGGTTTGTGGCAATGTCTCCGTCAACCAGCCATTTGTAGTTGTCGCGAAGAGCGTTGTACTGCTGGCGCGTGGTAACAGCCCAGTAGCCAACTCCGCCTATCGCACCGTAAACAATCGGTATCTTCCACCACTTCCTGTTGTATGCCTGTCCGCCACCGGGAATAATACCGCACAGGGCAGCAGTACGCGGAGTCGGATAGTGCCCGACGAAATTTCTCAGCCTCGATGTGCGCACCACGGCAGAGTCGGACTCCTGCGACAACAGGACTGTTGCTGTACACAGCAGAAAGCAGCAGGCAAGGAAGAGTGTTTTTTTCATTCAGAGCAGGTATGGAGGTTTCTGCCAGCAGCAATAATACATTGTTTTCTACTCGCCGGGAGGGCCCCGGATGTGCTCTTACCCGAACAGTACCGACTGTGTGGTTGATTCCACTTCATTCCTGTCCGTTTCTTCCCTCGGCGGTATTTCTTCGGATTCATCGGGGAGTAAACGCTTGATGATGCGCAACTGGTGCGTGTACCGGTTCTGTTCGCTGTTAAAAATGCCGAAATGATCGAGTTTGTCTATGCGAACCTTTCCACTGGCGTGTATGATGTGGCATTCTGGCAGGATGATGCCCACATGGGTAATATGACCTTTTCCATTGTCAAAAAAGGCCAGGTCGCCTGAATGGCACTGCTCCGCAAAATCAATCGCGCGCCCCTGTATCACCTGCTGGTTCGCATCCCGGAACAACCGGATACCCGCAGTTTTGAATACCATCTGGGTGAACCCCGAGCAATCAATTCCGAAAGGGGATCGTCCACCCCATAAATATGGTGCATTAAGGTATCTGCGTGCTATCTTGACAATCCAGCTGGCACCCATTTTTTGTGTCCCGGGTGTAACCACCGGTCCTGAAAACTGGTAGGATTGTCCGCCCAGCGAACATCGAAGACCGTCGTAACGGGGCAACACGGCCCCCATGGTGAGCGGCAAAAAATGGTCGGAAGCCATCAGCCCTTCTACCAGCGACAAACTGAGTGTCTGCTGGCGCTGGTATGCCATGAATTCCTCTTCAGAGAGCGGGGTGAGCTGTTTGGAATCCACCCAGCCCGCATAGCCATCCCAGGAACATGAAATCATTCTCCATGTATCCTTCGAGTCCTGTATCTCTACCGCCTCACCGAAAAGCAATTGCGAAACCATCTCGCTTTTGTCGGACGGGTGCGCGCGCATGGGCGCTATCGAAACCTGGCAGGCGGCGTATTGCATATTAATTACGGCTCTTAATCCAGTTTTGTGAAATACCTGAAGTCGTGTTTGTCCTGAATCTTCTGCAAACTTAGGTAAATAAGTCGAATCAGGTTGTTCACATCGTCTTTATGTGCCATTTCAACAGTGGTGTGCATGTAACGCAACGGAAGTGAAATGAGCGCCGAGGGAACCCCGCCATTGCTGTACGCGAAAGCATCTGTATCGGTACCGGTTACTCTGCTGGCGGCCTCCCGCTGGAAAGGTATCTCGTACTCACCGGCAGTATCCACTATCAGATCAAGCAGTTTCTGGTGTACTGCCGGTGCATAGGTTACCGTTGGACCGTTGCCGCTGCGAACATCCCCGTGTTTCTTGATATTGATAAGGGGCGTATGCGTGTCGTGCGTCACATCTGTCACAATCGCTACATTCGGACGTATGGACTGGGTCACCATCTCGGCTCCGCGAAGCCCCACCTCTTCCTGTACAGAATTGACGATATACAGGCTGTAGGGCAGTTTTATGTTATTTTGTTTCAGCAAACGGGCCACCTCTGCAATGCAAAATCCGCCAATTCTGTTGTCCAGGGCTCTGCCAGTATAGTAGCGGTTGTTCAGGATCATGAAAGAATCCTGGAAGGTAACCACGCATCCCACGTGTATGCCCATTCCTGATACCTCCTCCTTGTCTTTGGCGCCTATATCTATGGTGATATTGTCGAGAGCCGGCGACAGTGCGGAGTCTTTGTCGGTACGGGTATGTATGGCCGGCCAGCCGAAAACACCTTCTACTTTGCCTCCCTTGCGCAGGTGCACCCACACGCGCATGGAAGGTGCTATCTGATAATCGCTGCCCCCGTTGCGGATGACATGCAGAAAACCATCGTCGGTGATATGGTTGACAAACCAGGAAATTTCGTCAGCATGACCCTCTATGACTACCTTGTAGTCTTGTCCGGGATTGATAATGCCATAAGCTGTGCCATAGTTGTCGAGACCCCAGTCGTCTATGTAAGGACGGAGGTATTCAAGCCACAGTTTCTGGCCGGATGACTCAAATCCGGTAGGACTTGCATTGTCGAGGTATTTCCTGAGAAATGATTCTGAATCGGCTGTAATGACTTGCATGGTTGTGAAGTTATCCGAGGTTAAAGCGTATTATGACGTAAGAATTACACGTACAGCGCACCCCATCCCTCGGGGTTTTCGCGCCATTTTTTCAGTGTTTCCAGTTCATCCGGCGAAACATATCCCATGCCTGCAGCCTCCGCAATCAGGGTATCGTAGTTGGTCAGTGTCCGAAAGTGTATGTGCTTGTCGGTGAAGGCATTCACTGCCTTTTCAAAGCCATACTGGAAAATGGCCAGTACTCCCACTACCTCCGCGCCTGCATCCTGCAGAGCCTCAACGGCAGCCAGGCAACTTCCACCGGTACTGATAAGGTCCTCCACCACCAGTACACGATCGCCATGGGCCAGTTCACCTTCAATCTGGTTGCGACGACCGTGGTCTTTCGCCGAACTGCGAACATATACGAATGGCTTGTGAAGGGCATCTGCCAGTAAAGCTCCGTGCGGGATGCCGGCAGTTGCCACACCGGCAACAATATCAAACGGTCCAAACTCTTCCGCCCGCTCGGCCAGACACTGCTTGATGAACATACGTACATCAGGAAAGGAAAGAGACACACGGTTGTCGCAGTATATCGGCGACTGCATGCCCGATGCCCAGGTAAATGGATCGGAGGGGCTTAATTTTATTGCCTTGATTTCCAATAGTTTACGTGCTACTTCAGCTTGCATGAACCCAAAAAATATCTTTCGTGAACGAAGGAGTTGTTAACATTGTGCTCTCTTTGCGTCATAAAACACACGCAATCCGCACTATGGGGCAGCAAAAGTATAAAATCTATGTGAACGGAGTTCCGGTTTTCCTGACTACACCGGATGTTTCTGCCGAAATGGGCGTTTTTCCTGACAAATTGAATTATGTCGGACACTATCAGGGCAAAAAGAAACAAATCA
>CAILQK010000402.1 GCA_903836265.1 uncultured Bacteroidota bacterium
ATAAAATCCTGCATGAGCCGGACGATAGCCTGTTTGTCGAGAACAGGGCGAGCGAAAAGCTCATTCAGATGATCAAACATGTCGCTGATGTCTGACATGGACTTACGGGGTACATTGCAGATGACGCCCAGCTGGTGAAACCGGTCCCAGTCTATTACTTCCTGATCGGTATAAAACTCCTCGAAGGATTTCTCGCCGGAAGTGTCGGAATTGAAATAATACACCGGGTAAAGACGGTCACCTTCCTGCAGGCGGGCTGCTTTTTCACGGGCCTCCTGCTCGGAACTGCACTCATCCGGCTCGTAACCCAGCTCACGCAGGAAAGCGGAAGCAATTTCCGCGAAAGTGAGCATCTGGTCTTCCCCGAGTTTGGGGAACAGGATCTCGCCGGAGCGACCCAGTACGCAGGCCAGCAGACACAACTGACCCGACTCCTCCGGGGATACAAAGTAACGCTTCACGTCCGCAGGAGCTGAAAGGGGCTGCCGTTTCATCAGACGCTCGATGAAGCCGGCGAGGAGACTGCCGTTGGAGAAGGCCACGTTGGCAAAGCGGGCGGTGGTGACTGGAAGATGTCCGGAATAAGCCAGAATGACTTCTTCCATGAGTTTTTTACTGGCGCCCATGACATTCACCGGATTGGCGGCCTTGTCGGTGGACACACAGAAGAAGTGCTTCGGCGGATTTTCAGACAACAAATCGAGCAGGCGGCGGGCCCTGATGACGTTGTTGTCTATCATGGCCTCGATGGAATAATGGTCTTTTTCGCTGCGCACGTGCTTGTGGGCTGCAAAATTGGCGACTATGTCAAACGGACCCTCGTTTTTCAGTATTTTCTCGAAAACGGGATCGCCGAAGTTGACCGGGTACGTGCGGTAATCTTCCGGGATATTGAAACCCAGCGATGAGCGCAGATCCCGTGTGAGCTCGGTGAGGCCGTTTTCATTGATGTCGCACACGTACAGGCGCGCGGGCCTGTAGCGTAGGGCCGCTCGCACAAAGGAACTGCCTATGGTACCTGCTCCTCCAATGACCAGCAGCGATTTGCCGTCTATCGCCGCCGAGAGTTCGGCGTGATACCGCGCCAGGTCGTCGGAGAACAGACTCTCCGGGCGATGGGTAATGTGGCGGGAGATGAAGCCGGGGATGGAGGGGAACATGGGTATTGGGTATTGGGTAAAATTATTCAAATTTGATCGTTAATGCCGATCGCGCCTGTAAACAAACTTTTATTCGGAAAAGCGCCAAATCGTCGGTTAACAGTTTCCCGGGCCGATGGGTGATG
This sequence comes from uncultured Bacteroidota bacterium, assembly GCA_903836265.1. Taxonomy (GTDB): domain Bacteria; phylum Bacteroidota; class Bacteroidia; order Chitinophagales; family Saprospiraceae; genus M3007. The sequence goes on from CAILQK010000402.1 coordinate 1,286, forward strand.
TGACAGGATATGAAGCCGGATATTAAGGGGAACTTGGACGGTTAACGAGTATTAGTTTACATCTATGTGAGACTATGTGTAGTTAACTGCGAACTATCGCCCGTTTCAGCACTTCATTATCAATCAAGTCATCTTTGGTCGTATCTGATGATATGCTGTTATTGATAAACACACACTCGTCATAAATATGCCGAAGATACTCAATTGGCAATTTGTACATACTCAACGCTATTTAATATGTGAGGCCCTATATATGGGCTTAAACCACCTACCGTCACAACCTCCACTTTATAACCTTTGAATATAGTATCGAACAGATCACAAATGGCCATGAAATTGTCAAAAGTTTCTTTGTCTTGTTGAAAATCAACAAGAATGTCAATATCACTTTCGCTCTTTTGCTCCTGTCTTGCAAAAGATCCGAACAAACCAACCTTGCTGATACCGTATTTACGTATTAGTAATCTGTTGGATGAAATTTGGTCTTTTATGTGCTTTTTTGAGAGCATAATGGCAAGTGCAGGGATTATGGGTGTGATATCTGAAATCCTCAAATTTGTTTTC
>CAILQK010000403.1 GCA_903836265.1 uncultured Bacteroidota bacterium
GTCATGCCCGCGTTCAGTACATCGGGCTTGTCTGCCGACCAGCTGGCGCCGCAGAAGTACATCACCTCCTTGTTGGCGGTGAGATTGAATGATTTGGTACCCACCCCTTCGTCAAATTTCCAGTAGCTCACCAGTCCGGGCGTGTTGGGCGCCACGGTCCGGTTCAGAAACATCTGTATCTCCGTCTGTGAAAGCTGGCGGTTGTAAAACCGAAGTTCGTCAAGGGCGCCAGTGAAACTGCCGGTTCCGTTAGTTTTCTGACCAAGAAAAAGCAGGGAATTCCCGGCCGAAAAACCGGTTACAGCCGTTTCAATCAGTTCACCGTCCACGTAAAGCAAAACAGCAGTTCCACTGAATGTTACTGCCACATTGTGCCAGTCGTCGGCCGTGGCTGTCGGGAAAACGTATTGCAGGGTAGTTGTTCCTCCACCCGGTTTTGCCATACCGAAACGAACCCCCTTGCCACCCGATGAAGGCAATGTGTGCAGCCACCAGTTTTTATTGATATGGCTGCCGAAGTCGAAAATGGCAGTGTTGTTGTTGCCATCCTCAATTTTCACCCAGCAGGAAAGCGTAAACTGACTTGTTGGGAAGACGGAACTGTATTCGGCAAAAATCTTGGCTGTGCCGTCGAAAGATGCCGAAGCTCCGATGGTAGGCGACAACGTGACAATGACTCCGGGTACCGGATTATTGCTGTTGGATTTCACCTGACCGGTTACCACGCCGTTCGGGTTCAGGAAGCCGAGGGCGGAACCTCTGGCGCCTTCACCAAACTGGTTTTTACCCGAAACACTGTAAGTATAGAATTGTCCGGCGATGACATTGAAATCCACAAAAGAGCGAATATCCGAGTCAACGGTAGTCAGCAGCACACCGTCGCGGTAGATGTTGAACCCGCCGGATGCCTCGGGGCTGAGCGGATCCGGCAACCAGAATATATTGATCCGGTCGGGCAGGTCGCCCTCCGACGCCCTGACAGTTGGAGTGGCCGGTGCGATCAGCAGCCGCGACCAGAAACCGAAGGCGGCGATTCGCGCCTGACTGATCGCCTCTCCGATTATCGGCTGACCCACTGTTATGTTCATGCGGGAGGAACTGTTGATGGCATTGGCAGTACTGCCGAGATTGAGAAACAGGTCGCCGGTGTAATACTCCTGCGAGGACAGGTTCCGGCAGGCAGCGTTTGTTTGTCCCTGTGCCAGTACCTGTTGTGCCACTACCCACGCCAAAAGCAGGCTGAGGCCACGTATAATATGTTTCATAAGCGAAATGCGGAAAATTGGTGAACAGAAAACCTGAAAAGAGAGAATCAGCGTTTTTCGGACGCTCCGATACCGGGGGCTCCGCTATTCAACATGGCTTCCAGTTTGCCCAGGCGATTTTCAAAGTTCCCATTGGCAGCGCGCAGTGCCGCATTCTCCTGTTGCAGCTGCTGAAGCTGGCGATACATTTCCTGTGTGGCCGAGATATTGAGCATGGACAGGGCATCATAATCAACCGATTTGAAATCGTCCACATACTTGCCATAAACAAACACATTTTCCGGCGCCTTTTCGGCAGCTACCGTAAACGTATGAGCGTCTTTCACGGAAATAACCCTGAATTTGGCCAGTGGATCCTCCGGTGTCACCAGACCAACTTCGTCACCGGAAGCAAAATCGTGCAGTTTGCCCGTTGTGACCGTCAGCTGCCCTTCTTCATACCGGAAATTGACGGCCTGTTCATAGATATTGGGGATAACACGGCGGCTGGTTTTTACGGCCTGAGGGAATACTTCTTCCACCTCCTGTGCAATGACTTTTTTATAATAATTGTCATCAGTCACGCGATCTATCATCCGGTAATCGGTGATACGAATTTTATTGAGAATATCCAGGTCTTTGCGCGCTTCACTGCGCCCGAGAATATTTTTGGTGCGGGCATCTGAAAAAGTGAAACCATTGGCAGAAGCTATGTCGCCATCAACCAGAATATCACCATCAAAAATAGCAACAACCCTGCTGTAATTTCCTCCGTTATTTCTCTCTCGTGTACCGTCTCCATCGTCAAAACTGTGGTGGAAGTAGTTGGATGTTACTACATTTACACTTCTTGCATCTTGAGATCCTACATGCAGATTGGCCTGGGGAATAGCTTTTATACCAACGCCACTAGCAGTTACAACTAATTTGGACGTACCATTCGTCTTTAAGCTCAGGAAGTTATCGTTAATGTGTTCAAAACCAGTGTCATTATCACCAATTGCGAGGTCAACTCCGTTTGGTGTACCTGCACCTGCAATCGAAAGGGTACCGGAGGTTGTAATACTGCTGGGGGTAGCCAGTGCTCCAGACCAACTGCCACTGTGAGTACCACTGATATTGGTGGCGGAAAAGTTGCCGGACCAGCTGCCGCTGTGTGTACCGCTGATAGTACCAGCTGTGATACTGCCTGATCCGAGGTTAAGACTGGAACCGGAAATACTTCCCGTGGAAGAAATACTGGAGCAAGAAACTGCCCCCAGACTGCCCGAAAAGCCTCCGGGTACTTCCAGGCTTCCGTTGACACGGAGTTTATCGCTGACTATCAGCTTGCCACTGGCATCGAAACTGGCACTTTGTCCGTTGGAGGCAATACCGGCTACCGACAGTGCATAGGGCGAATAGGTGAGTTCCGTGCGCGGAGTAAGTTCTGCTCCGGCCACCGTTACGCCGAGAAACAGCCGGTTTCCGAAATGGGAAGAGTTCAGGGTAGTGACTGAGCCGAGCAGGTGACTGTACACCCCTCCGACCACCGCTACAGTTGCCGTTTCAGTCCAGAGGGCACTGCCACCCGACGAAACGGTATATAACCTGAATGTCATGGAGTAGTCGCCATCGGATACAGCCGCGCCGGTAGAGCTTTTCAGTGTACCCTGTACACTGATCCGGGCCGCACTCTGGGCCTCCATACGGGTGACAAGCAGCGTGCTGCATGCAAACAGTAACATTAACTGGAAAAAATTTTTCATGCCTGGGAAAGTTTTGATTGATTGTGACAGACGAGATAAAGGATGTTGCCGGGACTGCCGGCAACAAACAGAGTGCAGTTGCACTATTTATTTCTGCAAATTTCCGGCTCAATCTTCCGGTAATTTGCCACGCCGGAATAACCGGAGTGCAACTTGATGTCTGAAAACGTGCAAAAAGCAGCGTAAAATATTATAAATAATTGATTTTAA
>CAILQK010000404.1 GCA_903836265.1 uncultured Bacteroidota bacterium
GCAAAATCGGCGAACCAGCTCTTCCAGGAGAATGATTTTACAAACAAATCATCAAGTACTATCAGTTTTCCGTTTTTCAGGTCAAAATTATAGCCAATCCCCTGCGTTTCGCTCGATCTGGTGTCGGAAAAAGTGAGGTAGCCGGACAGCAGGTTGTCGGTCCAGCAGGCGATTTCGGGCCATGCGCTGGCCCGCTGCACGTTTCGCGTTTCGGGGGTTTGTTTCAGTTGCCTGGACTCGAAGCCGGATTTGCACTTTTCCAGCCATTCTTTTACCTGTTCGTCGAGCCAGGTATTGCACGGCTCACAGACGGTGTGCGGGTGCAGCACATCGAAGGATGCGTTAAAATCGGCGTATTCATAGCAACCCATTTGGAAGTGATCCTTCAGGATGAATTTGAACTCCCGATTTTCCCCGCTTCCCGTCCACCTGCATATCGTTCCCTGCCCGGGTCTGAACTCCCCTGAAATGATGGCGACGAGCCTGTCGGCATCGCCCAGCGCGTCCAGTTCATAGGTTCCGTCGGGTTTGATTTCACCCTTCAGGCGGTATGTTTCTCCATCTGATTCAATCCACATAAATCCGTCGAGAATACCGCCCTGTGCCCTGACGAGCACCATATCACAGCGGGCGTTGTTATATCGGGTGATGTAGCGACTGCTCCACTTGTTGTCGCTGCAGTTGACCGGCGCCGACAGCGGAATTTCTTCGGCATCTATTTTTCCGCCCAGGCTTTTATCGGAATTGTTCCAGTCTGCATTGAGCGATTTACCCTGAATTCGTCCGGAAAGATAGCCTGTTACCCGCTGGTTTTCGCTGCGTTCCTCCAGTTTGAAACCGGATGTATCCATTTTTCCTTCCAGGCGGATACGCGTGTTGCTCTGCGGATAAACAAGGAATCCCCTGCAAATTTTACCATCATATCCCAGCGATACTTCCACAATGGCTGCGTCGTCGAAGCGACCCTTGTATGTTTTCTGCCACTTGACCGTATTCTTGTCGAACAACTTGAGTACATTGCTGTCGCGCGGGGGTGCGGGTGCCGGACTTTTTACCGGGGTTGCGGCCGGTTTCGTGGGCGTTTTGCCGGCCGGTGTGGCTGGCTTGTTTGATGCAGCCGGAGGTTTTGCCGGCGGGGGAGCCGGTTTTTGCGACAGGCTCGAGGCAATATTAACGGTTAAAAAAAACGCTGTTACCAGCAGCCATCGGTTATTGGTGTGTATCATCATCATAAACTGGTTTTCGTGGCCCTGACCATCCGGTCAGCGCCGCAGATATCCTTCCTGCATTCAACCTCTGTGAAACCGGCCGACCGGAGCATACCGGCCACTTCACCGGCGTTGAACTCGTTGCACTCGAAGTAGAGTCTGCCACCGGGTTTCAGTTTTTCGATACTCGAGTCAGCTATCTCCCGGTAGAAGATGAGCGGGTCCTCATCAGTAACAAAAAGCGCTAGGTGCGGTTCATGGTTGACTACATGATCCGGCACAAGCGGACGCTCGGCTGCCGGTATATAGGGAGGATTGCTGATAACGATATCAAGGGCGGGTAAATTTTGCCAGTCCTGCTTTTTAAGGGCATCTCCCTGAAAAAAATGTGTATTGCCGCCCGTCAGCGCATCCGAGTTGCGTTGCGCTACAGCAAGTGCTTCAGGACTTGCTTCCATACCGTAAATTGTCCAGTACGGTCTTTTTTTTCCTATTGTCACGGCGATACAGCCGCTGCCGAGACCGACATCCAGGAGATGTATATCCTTTTGGTCAGCTGTTTCCTCCAGTACCCACGCAACCAGTTCTTCTGTTTCCTGGCGGGGAATCAGGGTAGCTGTTGAGACGCTGAACTTCAGTCCGAAAAAATCTGCCTCTCCGAGTACATACTGAACCGGTTCTCCGCACAGCAGGCGGTGACGGATACCGAGGTACCGGTTGTACTCTTCTTCATCGGGTTCGCGGTCTGCATTTCCTTTGAGGTGAAAAGCGTCCTCGGCAACAATACGGGCAATGGAGGAGGCTTCGCCCTCCCCGTAAACGGATTTCAGGGTGTCTGCGAGATCGGAGAGCAGTTGCCGGATGGTGATATTGTACTCCATTATATGCTCTATCGCCTGTCAATGAACAGGAAAGTCTTGTAATGGTCAGCGGTGTACCAGGCACTTCGGTCGGAGCCGGTGACCAGTCGTTCAGGCCCGCGGTTTTGTCCTTTTACCTTCGGATGTACATCCCATTCTGAATAGCGTATCCGGTCGCCACCGGGAGTTTTGACGGGCAGTCGTTTTTCCCTGTTCTGAAATTCCCTGCCACCTGCGTAACCATCGGGAGCTGTTCCGTTGGAGCGCACATACCGGAGAACTTCCAGGACATAGGACGGAGCCGTCTGCTGTTGACCGGCAGATGATTGACCTGTTCCCGGGTTGGTTTGTTCGGTTGAGGCTCCCTGTACAGGCGCAGGCGTGCGTTGTTGGCATTTCCTGACAAACCAGACAGCTCCAAAGAGCAGGACAAGGATGAGTATGCGTGCCAGAATTCGTTTTCCGGCTCCGGGTTTTGTTGTCATGACCAATTAATCCAGATTTTTGATGGATGGAGCGAGAAACAACAGCAACAGCGAGAAAAAGACCAGGTAGCAAACCAGGGCAACAATGAGGTAGATGCCAAAAGCCCTGAAACTGTTGCGCATATTGCGCCAGGAACTGTCGAAAGAAGTCTGATCAGCCGCTTGTATTCCGCGACGAAGACGGATGGCAAAAAGCAGCTGATGAATATAGACAAACGCGAGTCCGGCAGCTGCCACGAGAAAAAGGGACAGTATTCCGGTCTCCGATTCACTCATGGTATCCAGCACAGTATTGTCACCGTAAGCGAAACGCATCACATTGACGATTTCTTTGATCCGGGTACCTCCTGCCAGCAGCAGACAAGCCTGCAGCAGTCCGGCTGCCGAGAGAAATATGGCCCAGCCTGAAATACTTTTCCAGCTGGCAATAAGTCGGGGCGTAACAACAGCTCCCCTGTTTTGCCCGTAATCGTCCGGTACCGACATATTCCTGATGATTGAATGGTTAACTTTTACCGGATTTAACTAGCTCAGGATCATTGCAAGGAACACAAGCGAGAAGTACAGAACCGTCATGACACCTGAATAAACATAAAACCGGTTCAGATTGGAAAAAGCGCTTTCCAGACCGGCAATATCATCGTTGTTCAGGGCTTTTTTCATGCCGGAACAGAACCGCACCAGCCAATATCCCGGCAAAAAAAGCAGGGAGATGAATACCAGTCCGGTCAGTGAGGCAGAAGCCATTGAATCAAGCAGAAAAAGCAGCGTGAAGAGCCCGGTTATTCCTGCAAAAATGAAAAGCAATACAGCAAAAAACAGCGCCCAGCGACTGGTTTCACGCCAGTTTCTGCGCGTCTGTTCCGCTATTTTCAGGGGCTGTTCGTTTGGTTGAAAATCTGTCATGATCGATGATTTCAGACGATATTTACTTCTCTTTCAAGTGCAATTCCGAATTTCTGTTGTACTGACTGGATAATCTGGTCGGACAGGTTTTTGACTTCCTGTCCTGTTGCTCCGCCGTAATTGACGAGCACCAGTGCCTGACGGGCGTAACTGCCGGTATTACCCACTTTTTTGCCTTTCCAGCCACATTGCTCGATGAGCCAACCCGCCGGTATCTTTACCCGGTTGTCGGGCAGCGGGTAGGAAGGAACCTCGGGGTGAGACTGGCGTATCTTCAGTAAAACAGCCAGATCCGTTTCAGGGTTTTTGAAAAACGAGCCGCAATTACCGATTTCTGCCGGATCAGGCAGCTTGGACCGGCGAATCTGGCACACTGCCCGACTGACATCGGCAATACCCGGATGATCAATACCCATGGTGACGAGCGTCCTGCTGATATCTCCGTAAGAAAGATTGAGTTTATGTCGGGGTCTGGTTAGTGAAACACGCACGGATACAATAATATATTTACCCTTCAGCTCCCGTTTGAAAACACTGTCGCGGTAACCGAACCCGCATTCCTTCAGGCTGAATGTCCTGATACGTCCGGTGGTGGTTTCCATCGCCTTCAGACTGACGAATACATCCTTGAGTTCCACGCCGTAGGCGCCAATATTCTGGACTGGCGCTGCTCCGACCGTACCCGGAATCAGGCTCATATTTTCAAGTCCGCCGAGGTTGTTTTCTACTGCCCAGGTGACGAGGGTGTGCCATTGTACGCCGCCGCCCACATCAATCCAGGCTCTTTTTGTGAAATTTCTTTCCAGCTTGATGTAGCTGATATCATTTTTGATGACCAGTCCCGCGACATCCCGGGTAAACAGCAAATTGCTGCCGCCTCCGATTACCAGCACAGGATGGATGCCTGACTGCAGGGCCTCCCGCATTTCAGCCTCCGAATGGACAGTTGTGAAATGAGCTGCCCTGACGTCAATGCCAAAGGTATTGTACGGGAGAAGCGAGACGTTATTTTGTATATTGACGGGCATTATTCGAAGCAGCGCGACAGTTGCCGCAGCAGGTGAACAAACTGAATGTCATACTCTTCATATCCGCTTTCCCAGGTAATACGCACCTTGTCGAGATCAGAGCGGCGGATTTTTTTCCAGAGTGCATCTCCAATGGGATATTTGCCTCTGAATGTATATGACTGATTTTCATAATTTATAATTCCTTCATCATTAATACTATTGTATAATTCAAAAGAAGTTCCGTCCATGAACCAGAGTGTTGCGGGAGCGTCTTTGGGAAGTTTTCCGAACGATTTGCGCGGGTTGGGGTCAATTACGGTAAAGGTGAGCAGCAGTGTGGCTCGCGGGCCGATAGCCGACAGGGCAGCTTCACAGCGCACGTTTGGGCGGTCCTGGAGAAAACTCTTCAGAGGAGCAGGAGCATGGCGGAACCACTCTGCCGGTGCTGTGCGGCGGTAAGGGGCGCCTGACAGCTCGTCGCGGGAGTTTTCCTCGAAATTACAGGGTACAGGGGGTGGATTGAGCATAACATCGGCCCCGGGATTGTATTTTGCCACAGTCACCGCCACTGGAGTGGGGGTGGCCGGTTTTTCTGGTGGGGCTACTGTTACCGGAGCAGGCTCTGCCTGTTTTTCGGGTACTGTTTTCTTCTTTTCCGGTTTGACTGGCCGGGCGAGGGTCACTTTTGTTTCTTCTCCGGAGGGGCTGGTGAGTAATATGAGTTCATTCACCGATTTCCAGAGTGCAGGCAGCATTTTTCGTTGTGCCGCCACGTCAAGAGCAGCACACTCGATGGCCTGATCCATCGTTTTTCCGGCATTTTTCAGTTGGCGGGCCAATTCTTTTTCCTTCAATTTCCACTCTTTCAGGCGGTTGCCGAGCGAGTCGAGTACAGACTTGTCGGCTGTTGAATCAGTCTTGATACGTACAATCAGCGAGTCAAGGGCTTCCCGTTCCGAGACAACAGTTTGCAGACGCCCCTGGCCGGTGAGTTTCAGCGCTTCTGCCCGGGAGCCCAGCTGCTGTGTCCAGGCTACTACCCTGGCATTGTCGAGACTGTCCACCGGGGGCAGCGAATCGAGCCGTGTCTGGGCGTTCAGCGGCGATACTGCGCTGGTCATGACAGCATACATAATCAGGGATATGACCGGTAAATGATTTTTTTTCATTGCAGAACATTGAACAGGGTTAATATGTTCGTTTGAGATACAACCCCTACTTTCGCGGCAAAAGTAAGCCTATGTGGCCAAACAGACATTAACCAATTTATCTTGAACACATGAAACTGAACCATTTCCTGATTTTTTTGAACGGGGTGCTGCTTCTGGGGGCCTGTCACACCCAGCAGAAAGCGACCGAGTCCCCGTCAGCAAACACAAAAAAAATAACAGTGAAGTACCCTGCAACGAGAAAAGACGACACAGTCACCGACGATTACTTCCGGCGAAAAATAAGTGATCCATACCGCTGGCTCGAGGACGACCAGAGTGCCGAAACGAAGGCATGGGTGGTGGAACAGAATAAAGTTACCAATTCCTATCTGTCGCAGATACCCGACCGGGAAAAGTTCAAAAAGAGACTTTCAACGCTGTTTAATTACGAGCGTTACACACCTCCGTTTAAAGAGGGAGGCAAGTATTACTATTTCAAGAACGACGGACTGCAAAACCAGAGTATTCTTTACTCCCAGGAAAAACTCGACGGGCCGGCAACGCCTGTTCTGGATCCAAACAAATTCAGTGCTGACGGCACGACTTCGCTTGGAGAGATGGACTTCTCCAGGGATGGTCGCTACCTGGCCTATTCCACATCAAAAGGTGGATCTGACTGGAGAACTATTGTGGTCAAGGATATGAAAACGGGAGAGATGCTACCCGATGTGATTGAATGGGTCAAGTTCAGCGGCATTTCGTGGAAGGGCAATGGCTTTTACTACACCCGCTACCCGGAACCCCGCAAGGGCGATGAACTGAAGGCTGCCAACAAATTCGGCGCGGTTTACTACCACGCACTGGGTACCCCGCAATCGGCTGATCTGCTGGTTTACGACGACAAATCCAGTCCGGACCGTTCATTTGGCGGTGCAACAACTGAAGACGAGCGGTTTCTGATCATCAACGGCTGGGAGAGTACCAGCGGCAACATGCTGGCAGTGAAAGATCTGAGCATGCGTTCGGATGTTTTTGTAACGATTGCCGGAAGTTTTGACAAGGATTTCAGTGTAGTGGACAATATTGGCGACCAGTTGCTGATCCTGACCAATCACAATGCTCCCAACCAGCGTCTTATCCTGGTTGACCCTGCCAAACCGGCTGAGAAAGACTGGAAAACACTGATTGCTGAAGATGAAAACGACGTACTGCAGTCGGTGTCCGTCTGTGGCGGCAAGATACTGTGTACTTACCTGCACAATGCGGCCAGCAGTCTGCGCGCCTTCGAACTGAATGGCAAACTGATCCGGGAGGTGGCTTTGCCTGAAATTGGCTCCGTGAGTGGAGTGAGTGGGAAATCAGGCGATTCGCAGGCATTTTTCTCCTTCACCTCGTTTCTGCGCCCTTCCACGGTGTATTCACTGGACATGAATACGCTGAATATAACCGTGTTCAAAGCACCTGCACTTGATTTCAATCCGGAGCTTTACACTACTGAGCAGGTGTGGTATAACAGCAAGGACGGTACCCGGGTACCCATGTTCATCACACACCGCAGGGATATGCGGCTGGATGGCAGCAATCCTACCCTGCTTTACGGATATGGCGGTTTCAATATTTCCCTGACACCATCGTTCAGTGCCTCGCGGGCGGCCCTGCTGGAGAATAACGGAGTGTATGCGGTAGCCAACATACGCGGTGGTGGCGAGTTTGGTGAAAAATGGCATCGGGCGGGTACAAAATGCCAGAAGCAGAATGTCTTTGATGATTTTATCAGTGCAGCTGAATTTCTGATTGCACAGAAATACACCTCCTCCTCAAGACTGGCAATTCAGGGTGGTTCGAATGGCGGACTGCTCGTGGGCGCCTGCATGACTCAGCGCCCGGATCTGTACCGCGTCTGCTTCCCGCAGGTGGGCGTACTGGATATGCTCCGTTATCACCAGTTTACCATTGGTTATGCCTGGGCTACCGACTACGGTCGCAGCGACGTGCCGGAGGAGTTCAATTGCCTGATCAAATATTCACCGCTGCACAATGTGAAAGAAGTATCATACCCGGCTACCATGGTAACCACTGCTGATCACGACGACCGCGTGGTGCCGGCACACTCGTTCAAGTTCGCAGCAACGCTGCAGGAAAAGCATCAGGGCTCAAATCCGGTGTTAATCCGTATTGAGACCAGCGCTGGCCACGGAGCAGGCAAGCCCACCGCAAAGATCATTGAGGAGGCTTCCGACATACTGGCATTTATGTTTTACAATATGAAATAACGAAACCCCGGAGTCAGTTATCCTCCTTCCGCCACTCTGCGTAGGAAGTGGGGGTTTCGCGGAGTTCCACACCGACCAGTTCCAGGTCACCTGTAAAATAGGGTCTGATTTTCTCGAGAAACATAAGCATCAGATTTTCGCAGGTGGGCTGGAACGGTACGGTGAACACCTTTTCGAACTCGGTAGTCAGCAGTTCGTTTTTGACATAGGGCGCACTGTCGTTCAGCACCAGCGCATGGTCATACACACTGATGATTTCCTCCATTACCACCTTTTTCAGATTTCCAAAATCCATCACCATACCAAGTTTAACGTCATTGTCGTCGGTAATCGGATAACCCTTGATGGTTACCCGCAGATGATAGGTATGTCCGTGGATATTCCTGCAGGGGCCATCATAACCGTACAGAGCGTGGGCCATTTCAAAGTTGAACTGTTTGGATACGCGGACTTTTTGCTGGAGCATTTTCAGTAATATTTAGACCGGAACGACCTTGATGATGTTTACGGAGGAAAGTGCAAAGGTACGACCGAAAGGCAGTTTTGTCCATTTTATCTCCATTTTCGTGTATAATTTTGCGGTTCAAATTCGTTTAAGTTGCTCAGAGTCTCCTTCTCACCTGTTTATCGCTACGAACTGCCGGAGGGCCACCGCTTCCCCATGATGAAATACGAGCTGCTGGCCGAGCAGCTGATCTGGGAGGGTACCCTGCGTGAATCGGAGATGTTTCATCCCGACCTGCTGCTGGAGGAGACTGCGCTGCTCACGCATACGCGCGGGTGGTGGGAAAAAATGAACCGCGTTGAGCTCACACCCTCCGAGATCAGAGCGATTGGATTCCCGATCAACGAGCGCTTTGTGATCAGGGGCAGGCATATCTCTCAGGGAACCCTGCAGTGTGCTCTGTTTGCGCTTGAACACGGTTGCGCCCTCAATATCGCCGGGGGAACACACCATGCCTTTGCCGACCGGGGTGAGGGATTTTGCTGCTTCAACGATCAGGCGGTGGCGGCCAGCTATCTGCTCGATCGCGGACTGGCCTCGAAAATTCTGATTGTTGATCTGGACGTGCACCAGGGGAACGGCACAGCCAGCATATTTGAACATGAAACGCGGGTATTTACCTTTTCCATGCACGGCGAAAAAAATTACCCGCTCAGAAAAGAACGCTCTGATCTCGATATTGGTCTCCCGGACGGTATCAGCGACAACGCCTATCTGAACATCCTGCGTGAAAACCTGCCGCGGATTGCCGAACAGTTTCAGCCTGATTTCGTGTTTTACCAGAGCGGAGTGGACATACTCGAGACCGACAAGCTGGGCCGGCTGGCGGTCTCGCGCGCCGGCTGCCGCACACGCGACGAGATCGTTTTCAGTTTCTGCAGAAGGAACCGGCTGCCGGTGGTGACCAGTATGGGCGGCGGATATTCACCGCGAATTGCCGATATTGTGGAGGCGCATGCCAACACATTCCGCGTTGCTGCGGAGTTGTTTGGGTGACCTGGGGGGGGCTGGTACAGGTTTTTTTGTGTGGGTGTATTATAGTTTACAGCCACCTTTCACATACCCACCCTCTCTGCACGCAGGAGGAGCATTCCCCTCGCCCGCGGAGGCACATGCGTCAACAGGCTGTACCTCCGCGGCAGTTCCTGTATCAAAATAATTCGGCCGTGCTTCCATGGGTCAATACTAAAAAATTCCATTTCATAAAACTTTAAATGCAGACTAAAATTTTTAATTTATCTGTTAATATAAAATTAATCAAATAAACAGCCAGTTAAAACCACGTTTTTCATCTGTTATTTTGGATTTTATTTTTTTGATGATCTCCGTCATTTATTTTGTTGAAAAATATTTTGAAAAAAAATTCAGCAACCTCCTACTTTGGCTGCCCAATCTTATGATTCAAAGCCAAGCAAGTCGTGAACCCTACAGACATTCAAAATCCAGAGTATTTCCACAAGGTCGTGGATTGCCAGTATGCGTGCCCTGCGCATACCCCCGTTCCCGAGTATATACGCCTGATTGCTGCCGAACGCTATTCTGAGGCCTATATGATCAACTGGGAATCCAATGTGTTCCCGGGTGTCTTGGGTCGCACCTGCGATCGCCCCTGCGAACCCGCGTGCAGGCGCGGGCGCGTGGAGGAGCAGCCAGTCGCTATCTGCCGACTGAAACGGGTGGCTGCCGATTACAAGGGCGATGTACAGACCATGATGCCTCAGGGGCCCTTCAAGCCAAACGGTAAAAAAGTGGCGCTCATCGGAGGTGGCCCTGCTTCACTCACTGTTGCACGCGACCTCGCACCGCTCGGTTATGAAATTCACCTGTTCGACGAGCAACCGGCCGGCGGAGGCATGATGCGCAGCCAGATTCCATCTTTCCGTCTTCCTGAAAGCGTACTCGATGAAGAGGTGGGCTATGTGCTCAACCTCGGCATTCATACACAGTTCAACAAATATGTGTCGAGCCTGCGGGAAGTACTGGGTATGGGCTATGATGCTATATTTGTCGGTACAGGCGCCCCGCGAGGCCGGGATCTGAACGACCTGCCAGGCCGACAGGAAGCAGGTGCCAACGTGCAGATAGGCATCGAATTCCTGGCCAACGTGGCTTTCAGTCACCTCGATAAAATAGGCAGGAAGGTGCTGGTGCTCGGTGGCGGAAATACCGCCATGGACTGCTGCCGTACCGCACGGCGCCTGGGCGGAACCGATGTGAAAGTGGTGGTGCGCAGTCCGAAGAGCGAGATGAAGGCATCTCCCTGGGAAATTGAAGACGCACTGCACGAAGATATTCCGATTTACGAAAATCATGTGCCCAAAGCGTTTGTCACTGAAAATGGCAAATTGGTGGCAATGACCTTCGAAAAAGTAAAGGCTGTATATGGCGAAGACGGGAAAAGAAGCCTCGTACCCACCGGTGAACCGGAGGTGCGCTTCGAGTGCGATGATGTGCTCATCGCTGTCGGACAGGAAAATGCTTTCCCCTGGATAGAACGCGACCTCGGCCTCGAATTCGACCGGTGGGAACTGCCCAGGCTGAACAAGGATACTCTACAGTCAACACTGCCTCACGTCTTTTTCGGTGGTGATGCCGCGCTGGGCCCCAAAAATGTTATCACAGCCGTTGCACAGGGCCATACAGCAGCCGTTTCCATTGACCTGTTCCTCGAAGGAAAGGACGTGGAAAACGAACGCCCCTCTCCCATGACCAACCTGATACATCAGAAAATGGGTATCCACGAGTGGATGTACGACAGCACGGTGGCCAACGACAAACGTTTCAAAGTACCTCATGCCGATAAATCGCAGGCACTTAATGACAGGCTCCTCGAAGTGGAACTCGGCTTCGACCCTGCTACCGCCTACAAGGAGGCCGAGCGCTGCCTCAACTGTGATGTACAAACAGTATTTACCACCTCCCGCTGTATCGAATGCGATGCCTGTGTGGATATTTGTCCGACCGCCTGCATCACTTTCACCGAAAATGGCGAGGAGGATGACCTGCGAACACGCCTGAGCGCACCTGCCAGTGTGCTGTCGCAGGACCTTTATGTATCCACCGACCTCCCCACAAAAAGGGTTATGATCAAGGACGAAAACGTGTGCCTCCACTGCGGACTCTGCGCCGAACGATGCCCGACATCAGCCTGGGATATGCAGAAATACCTGTATAACACCGCAAAGGCCGGCAACATGCAATACACCAGATAACCAGTTATACCCGCCTGAAACTCTTCAAGTAAATATTGCACAACCGTGTTAAACGATTTTGTCATTCGATTCGCCAATGTGAACGGTACCGGCTCTGCCAGTGCCAACACCATATTTGCCAAATCCGTCTTCCGGATGGGCATCCCCGTTACACCAAAAAATATCTTTCCATCCAATATTCAGGGACTACCCACCTGGTATGAGGTGCGAGTAAACGAAAAAGGCTATCTCGGCCGTCGCGACGGTATTGATATTATGGTTTGCCTGAATCCGCAAAGTATGGCCAAAGATATCGCCAACGTGAGATCCGGAGGCTACTTCATGTACGACAGCAGCAAGGATCTGCATCGCGAACTCACACGCGATGATGTTCACTACCTGCCAATACCCATGATGCAGATGTGTATGGACAAGTTCGCCGACCCCCGACAAAGGCAACTGCTGAAAAACATGGTATACATAGGTGCACTCGCCGCGCTGCTCGAAATTGAAGTGCCCGTTATTCACCAGATTATAGTAGAACAGTTCAAGGGAAAGGAAAAACTTGTAACAGCCAACTACGAGGCGCTTCAGATGGGTATTGATTACGCAAAAGCCCATTTCAATCCATGCCCGCTTCCCGACGTGCAGGTACAGCGCCGCGACAAGGTGGGCGACTGGATTCTGATGGACGGTAACAGCGCCTGCGGCCTCGGCGCCGTTTACGGTGGCGCAACGGTACTGGCATGGTACCCGATCACACCTTCCACATCCCTGGCAGACGCATTCGGAAAGTATGCAAAAAAAATGCGGATCGACCCCGAAACCGGTAAAAATAACTACGCCATTGTACAGGCGGAAGATGAACTGGCCGCGATAGGGATGGTTATAGGCGCCAACTGGAACGGCGCACGCTCGTTTACCGCCACCAGCGGACCGGGTATTTCGCTCATGAGCGAATTTCTGGGCCTGGCCTATTTCGCAGAAATACCCACTGTACTCGTGGATGTACAACGCGGAGGCCCCAGTACAGGTATGCCCACACGCACGCAACAGTCGGATCTCATTTCTACAGCGTACGCCTCTCACGGCGATACCAAACATATCATGCTGATGCCCAGTACCCCGGCAGAATGCTTCGAAATGACCGCCGACGCGTTTGATCTTGCAGAACAGCTGCAGACTCCGGTAATGGTCATGACCGATCTCGATCTCGGAATGAACGACAATATGTCGCCACCACTTAAATGGGACGACAAGCGTGAATATAACCGGGGAAAGGTGCTCGATGCGGAAGCACTCGAAAAGCTGGAACGCTTCGGAAGGTACCTCGACGTGGACGGCGATGGCATCACTTATCGCACCATACCCGGTACACACCCCACCAAAGGGTCCTTTTTTACCCGCGGAACTTCCCGCGACGAATATGCCGCCTATACGGAGGAAGGCCCGGCTTATGTGCGAAATATGGAGCGCCTCGCGAGAAAATGGGAATCAGCCAAAAATTATGTGCCCGGCCCCGAAGTCTATCAGCAGGAGAAAAAAAGTGAGTTCGGAATGCTGTTCTTCGGAACAACCACCTGGTCGGCACTGGAAGCCAGGGATATGCTGGAGGCTGAAGGTATTACGCTCGATGCCATGCGCGTGAAAAGTTTCCCCTTCAATGATGAAGTCAGGAACTTCGTGGATTCGCACGATCGGGTGTTTGTGATCGAACAAAACCGCGACGCCCAGTTGAAAACACTGCTCGTAAATGAAATCGGTATTGATCCTGGTCAACTCATCCCGGTGCTGAATTTCGACGGTTTCCCCATCACGGCAGATTTGATCAAACAGAAAATATTCAAAAATCTGGTGGGTAAACTGAAAACGCCATACAAGGCAGTTCATGTTGCTCCCGGCGACTCTCAGGTAGAAGAATAATGATGACAAACAGGATAATAACGTTCTTGCTGACAGGTTCTCTGCTCGCAGCAGCCGGTTGCACACCTGCCCGCACTTCAGGCGGACAGGGTGCCGAAGGTTATTATCGCGAACAGCATCGCCCGCAATACCATTTCACCCCGCCGTCAGGCTGGATGAATGATCCGAATGGTCTGGTTTACTACAAGGGGGAGTATCATCTGTTCTATCAGCACAACCCGGCGTCAACCGTCTGGGGGCCCATGCACTGGGGTCATGCCGTCAGCAGGGATCTCGTGCACTGGGAACACCTGCCAATCGCACTGTATCCCGACTCACTGGGATATATTTTCTCAGGCAGTATCGTGATTGACGAAAACAACACCACCGGATTTGCTCCTCCCGGCTGCGGTGAAAAGGCGCTGGTGGCTGTTTATACCTGCCACAATATGGAATACGAACGGGCAGGCCGTCAGGACCGCGAGTCGCAGGCCATTGCTTACAGCCTGGATCGTGGCCGTACCTGGACCAAATATGCCGGGAATCCGGTACTCCCTAACAAGGGTGATGTAGATTTCCGCGACCCGAAAGTAACCTGGCACGAGCCCACCAAAAAATGGATAATGCCCCTCGCAGTGGGTGATTATCTTGAAATTTTTGTTTCAAAAGACCTGAAAAAGTGGGAATACGCCAGCACTTTCGGCAAAAATGATGGCGCGCACGGTGGTGTCTGGGAATGCCCCGATCTGTTCCCCCTGCGCACACGCGAGGGTGTCGAAAAATGGGTGCTTATTCAGAATATGGGCCGTGGAGCTGTGAACGGAGGTTCCGGCACACAATACTTTATCGGCAGTTTCGACGGAAGGACTTTCAAAAATGACAACCCGCCGGAGAAGGCTCTCTGGCTTGATTATGGCGCCGACAATTACGCGGGAGTCACCTATTTCAATGCCCCGGATCAGCGCAGAATCCTCATCGGATGGATGTCGAACTGGTTCGATTACGCCCAGTCCACCCCCACCAGCACCTGGCGAAGTTCCATGACTGTTCCGCGCGATTTGTGGCTGGAAAACACGCCGGAAGGCTTCAGGCTCTTTCAGAAGCCTTCTCCCGAATTACAGTCGCTGGTAAAAAAATCCGGCAAAATCGGGAAACAGGTAATAGGCAGGGATGGCTGGAAAATGCGTGTTCCGGTACTGCATGAGCTGGATCTGTATTTTGACATGAAATCCTGCAGCGCAACTGCCTGGGGGTACAAACTGAAAAACAGTCGCGGCGAACAGGTAGTCATCACCCTGGATGTACGGGGAAAAATCGTTACCGTTGACCGTTCAGGTTCAGGCAAAACCTCCTTCTCCGCTGAATTCCCCAAAAAACACAGCGCCCCGGTATCATTCGCTGATATCTTTCACATGCGTGCATACGCGGACGCATCGTCGCTCGAGCTGTTTCTGGCGGATGGAGCCGCCTGTATTTCCGAAATTTTCTTTCCGAATGAAGACTTTAGTGAAGCTGAATTTTTTGCGGAAGGCGGAAGCATTACCTTGTTGCCGATATCATCCGTGAACAAACTGAAATCTGTCTGGAATAAACAAAAATGAACAAGAAACTCGTACTTTGGTCAATTACCGTCGGTTTGGGCGGTTTTCTCTTCGGTCTTGACACGGCCGTTATCTCGGGCGCCGAGCAGGATATTCAGCGTCTGTGGAACCTCGACAGCTGGCAACACGGACTGGCCGTTGCCATGGCACTTTATGGAACTGTCATAGGTGCTGCATTTGGCGGTGTACCTGCAGATAAATACGGAAGGAAACCCACCCTGCTCTGGATTGGTATCCTGTTCTTCGTATCAGCACTCGGCACAGCATTAGTGAACGATGTGTACAGTTTCATGCTGTTCCGCTTTTTGGGCGGACTGAGTATCGGGGCCTCCTCGGTAGTGGCGCCGGTGTATATTTCAGAAATTGCTCCACCCAAATACCGGGGCCGCATGGTCATTTCCTTTCAGGTAAATATCGTGGTGGGTATCCTGCTGGCCTATGTTTCCAATTACCTGCTGGAAGGCGTTGGTGGCGATAACGACTGGCGCTGGATGCTCGGTGTGGTAGCGCTACCCGCACTGGCTTTTTCGGTGATGATGATGACAACCCCCGAGACACCACGCTGGCTCCTGCTTACCAAAGGCGATGAGGCCGCTGCCCGAAGGGTGCTTTCCATCACCAATGAAGAAGGAGTGGACGCCGCAGTTGAAGATATCCGACAGTCGGCAGCAGGTGAAAACGGACTAAAACGCGAGCGATTGTTCTCAGGAAAATACAACTTCCCGGTGTTGCTCGCCTTCCTGTTTGCCGCCTTCAACCAGTTGTCAGGTATCAATGCGGTGATATATTTCGCACCCCGTATTTTTGAAATGACTGGACTGGGCAAGGAAACTGCTCTGCTCTCAACAGCCGGCATCGGCATTATAAACCTGATTTTCACGATTGGAGGCTGGTGGCTTATTGACCGGTTCGGACGCCGTGTGCTCATGTATATAGGCTCTGCAGGCTATATCATCTCGCTGGCACTCACCGGGATGGCCTTCTACAACGAAGCGTATGCCCTGGTTCCGTTGTACATTTTTGCCTTTATTGCCTCGCATGCTATCGGCCAGGGAGCAGTAATCTGGGTTTTCATATCCGAGATTTTTCCCAACGCCGTACGCGCTTCGGGTATGGCCCTCGGCAGCCTGACTCACTGGGTGCTGGCGGCCATCATCACCAATGTATTTCCTCATTTCGCTGCCACATACGGCGGCGGACCCATATTCCTGTTTTTCAGCGCCATGATGGTTTTCCAGTTGCTCTATGTATGGAGAATGATGCCGGAAACCAAAGGCGTTTCACTGGAAGAACTGCAAAAAAGACTGACTAAATGACCTTCGTTCGCCCTGCTTTCCGACATCCCGATGCGCCTGTGAACAGGCTCGGCTACACACGCAAATTTTACGAGGGCGCGCTCTCAACCCTGTGCGCCGGTTGCGGCCACGACTCTGTCAGCGGCGCAATCATACAATCGTGCTTTGAAATGGCCGTGGAACCCCACAAGGTAGCCAAGCTGTCAGGTATCGGTTGCTCCTCCAAAACGCCAACGTACTTCCTGGCCAACTCGCATGGTTTCAACTCGGTACACGGGCGCATGCCCTCGGTTGCCACCGGAGCCTATATGGCCAACCGCGACCTGATGTATATAGGCGTGTCCGGAGATGGTGACTCCGCCTCCATCGGTATGGGCCAGTTTGTACACGCCATCCGCAGAAACCTGAATATCACCTATATTATCATGAATAACGGGTGCTATGGACTGACCAAAGGCCAGGATTCGGCCACGGCCGACTTCGGCTCCGTCAACAAATCGGGCTCTGCCAATATGTTCCACGCTATTGATATGTGCGGACTGGCACTGGAACTGGGCGCGACATTCGTGGCGCGCAGTTTCTCGGGCGACAAGCAGCAGCTGATCCCGCTGATCAAGGCCGCCATGTCGCACCCCGGTTTTGCCCTGATTGACGTGGTTTCTCCCTGCGTAACGTTCAATAACAATCCGGGATCAACCAAGTCTTACGACTACACCCGCGAACATATCGAAGCTACCGGCGCCGTTGATTTCGTTCCTTTCATGAATGAAATAACCACCGAATATGCAGAGGGAGACACCGTAGAGGTAGCACTGCATGACGGCTCTACTATCCACCTGAACAAACTCTCGCCTGATTTTGATCCGTGCGACCGCCATTCGGCAGTCTCAAGGCTTTACAGGGCAAAAGCAGAAGGTGATATCCTGACAGGACTGATTTATATCGACACCGAAAGCAAGGATTTGCACTACCTCCTGAACACGGCAGATCAGCCGCTGAATCAGCTGGGCAAGGACAAACTTTGTCCGGGATCATCCGCACTCGACAAGATCAACGCCGGTTTGCGCTGATTTTCGTGAACTGACAGCTTGTGAAGAAAGTACTCGTAACCGGGCCTGATGGTCTGCTTGGAAGTCATATTGTCAGGGTACTGCTCGGGGCGGGGTATGAAGTCAGGGCGCTGATCGTTGCCGACACCCGGTCAAACACACTGGACGGGTTACCGATAGAACGCGTTTGCGGCAATATTCTCGATACTGACAGTTTGAGAGCTGCCATGACAGACTGCGATGCTGTTATACATGCCGCTGCGAACACACAGATATGGCCAACCCGGTCTGAAAACACCTGGCGCGTGAATTTCATCGGCACGAAAAATGTGGTTGATGTGGCTCTGTCGCTGGGTATCAGCAGAATGGTGTATATCAGTACCGCCAGTGCATTTCGCGCCGGTACGCGGGAGGAACCCGGCACCGAAACAGGCACCTATGATGGAAGCCGATTCGGACTGGATTACATCGAGTCGAAGTACGCCGCCCAGAGAGAGGTACTGAAAGCCGTCAGAGAGCGCGATTTGCCGGCGGTAGTGATCAACCCTGCTTTCATGTTCGGCGAATATGACTCATTGCCCAGTTCCGGCCAGATGATTATCGCCATTTCCAGGGGCAAGGTGCCCGGATATACCTCTGGAGGCAAAAATATTGTTTACGCGGGCGATGTCGCGCACGCCTGCGTGAGCGCGCTGCACAGGGGGCGCGAAGGCGAATGCTACATCGCAGGAAACAAAAATATGAGCTACCGTGAACTGACCACAGCCATCGCTCAGGTAGTGGGCAGAAAACCTCCCTTTCTTTATATCCCCGACTTTGTCATACTGGGTTTCGGATATCTCGTTACCGGACTGGCGCGCCTGTTCGGCTTCAAACCGGGGTTCAGTCACGCTACTGCACGGGCATCCTGCAGCAAACAATACTATTCATCTGATAAAGCAGTCAGAGAACTTGACATGCCACAAACTCCGGTTGAAACGGCCATTCGGGCAGAATTCGACTGGCTGAAAGCCAACAACTATTGCTGATTTGATGTTTACCCTGACAAAAAGTACAACATGAGCTTTTTCAACAACAAGGTAGTAATCGTAACGGGCTCCAGTTCGGGAATAGGAAAATCGCTGGCATTCAAACTGGGTGAACAGGGGGCGAAAGTGGTGATCAACAGCCGGGGAGGCGAGAAACTGGAACAGGTGGCTGCTGAAATGTCGGGCAAAGGATTTGATGTGCTCGCTGTCCCTGCCAACGTCGGAAAACTCGATGAATGTCGGCAACTCGTGGAAACCACCCTGAAGCATTACGGCCGCATTGATGTGCTCATCAACAACGCCGGCGCCAATATGCACGGCCGGGTGGAAGATACCGATCCGGAGGTGCTGCACCTGCCCCTGGAAATCAACTACCTCAGTGCACTGTACATGACAAAGTTCTGTCTCCCTGCACTGAAGGAAAGTAAAGGCGGAGTCATGTTTGTTTCGAGCCTGGCCGGAATCCACGGACTACCGATTAACGCGGTGTACAGTTCGGCCAAAATGGGCCTCAGGGCACTCGCTGAATGCCTGAAAGCAGAACTGACAGGTACAGGCGTGTACGTGGGTATAGCTTACGTCGGTATTACAGAAAACGAACAGGGGAAAACCATATACAACGGCAGGGGTGAAAAGTTCGTCAGACCCGATTTCAAAATGCTCGGTATGCAGTCAATAGCAGACGTAGCTGATGACATTCTCTGGATGATACGCACCAGGCGTTTCAAACATGTGTTCACCTTCCCGGGAAAGCTGCAGGCATTCCTGAACAGCTTCGCTCCCGGACTGGTACAATATCTGCTGACAAAGGCTTATCTGCGCCGCTACAACAACGGCTGGTAATCACTGCCTTGCTTTTTTGCTGTACTCCTTCTCCAGACTGTCAACCAGTATCTGATAGGCAGGGTCGTCAATCGGATTGGCATACCTGGCTGGTTTGTTTTTACCCAGCAACTTCACCCGGACATTCGTATAACGCTCGGGATGCATCCGCAGATCCTGGAGCAGCAGGTGCAGGTGCCTGGTAGTGCTCACAATGTTGTTGTACAGATCTTCCTGTGTAAGTGCCTTCCCGACAGAGCCTTCACCGCGCAGCAGGCGCCCGGCCAGCGAATCTACCCTTCCGATGGCGTGCGTGGATGAGGTGAGGGTCGTACGGAGCGTATTCAGGGAAAGTGTCACCGAATCCAGCGCACCGGATGCCTTGATGGCCGTCTTGTCTATACCGGCTGCTTTAAGCTGCCGGGTAACATCAGCCAGATTTGCCAGTGCGTCGCTGATGTTTCGGTCGTTGGCCTTCACCGTGGAGCTGATGGATGCCAGATTATCGGCCATAATACCAATACTCCTTTTGTTGAGACGCAGGATCTCGTCCAGCTCGGCTGTTACGCGCTCCAGATTCTTGAGCGAATTGTCAAGCGCGTCAACAGTGCCTGCAATACCTCCGGGATTGATTTTGGCAAGCGAGTCAATATTAATATCGAGGCCGGCCTTTATTCTGGCTGTGTAGGCATCAATTTGCGTCGGATCACCGATCACTGATTCAAGGAAATTTTTGGCAGCACCCTGCAGGAAGTCGCCGTCTTCGGCACAATTGCCTTCGCAGGGGTGATCCACCACAATTTCGATAGCCTTGCCACCCATGAGCGACAAACCAACAATAGTAGCGACAGCATCTTTGGGGATATCCACCCCGCTTTCGATGGAAAGTTGTACAATAATTGACTTGTAGGTTTCGGGATCAACATATAATTTTTTTACCATACCGACCTGCAGACCCTTGATAAATACAGGGCTGGAGGGTCGAAGCTGGTCAACATTGGCGTACCTTACGAAGAAAGTCTGAGATGGCGTGAGGATATTCCTTCCCTTGAGGAATTGAAATCCCCAGAATCCGAACGCCACAGCGGCTATAGCCAGCAAGGCTACTCTTGTTTCATTACTGATTTTCAGTTTCATAAATCCGATTGCATTCCGGTGATACTCATTTGCGAGCGATGGCGGCTGTTTTAAAGCCCAGATTTTTTATTTCAGGCAAGGCTTCCTCTGCTTCCTCCCGCGATTTGAAATGGCCGGTAAAGTAGTAATATTTGCCGTCTTTGAACTCCTCTTTTACACTTCCGAACTGTGCGAGCCTGCCGGAACTGATATCCAGCTTTTTCGGCCAGGAAATGAGTTGTATGCGATATCCTCCGGGGGATTCCGGAGCCTGATTGACTGGCGGATCCGATTTTTTTACGGCCACCGGCGCAGGTGCAGGTTTGAGCGCCTGTTTGGACTGAGGTTTGGCAGCAGGTCCCTGAGCCGTTTTGGGCTTCTTCTCCACCACAGAACTGACGCCATCCTCCATGTGCAGTTTATAGGCCTTGACTGCCCTGAAAATGGCGGTGGCCATCTTCTCACGACCCTCTTCAGAGGCCAGGAATGCTTCCTCCGTTTTATTGGTCAGGTAGCCGGCTTCCACCAGCACAGAGGGCATGGCCGTTTCACGGAGAACCAGAAAACCGGCCTGCCTGACGCCCATATCCTGTCTTTCGGCATCCAGGACTGCATACTGCTGTACATACTGGGCCATCAGAATGCTCTGTTCGAGGTACGCGCTCTGCCAGAAACTGCTGATAATATGCGCTTCCGGACTGTCAGGATTGTAGTCACCGTATTTTTTCTGGTAATTCTCCTCGTAATAAATGGAGGCGTTTTCACGCTTGGCCACTTCCAGGTTGTCCTGCATGCGGTGCAGACCGAGAACATACGTTTCGGCGCCATTAATAGAGGCACTTCCCACCGAATTGCAGTGAACACTGATGAAGAGATCAGCCTTGTTACGGTTGGCAATGGCGGCACGCTCGTCCAACTCTACAAAAACATCCGTCTTGCGGGTGTAAATGACATTGATATCAGGGAAATGCTCTTCAATCATGGCCCCGAGAAGGAGCACTATGGCCAGCGTATTTTCTTTTTCCCGCATGGTGGCACCAATGCATCCAGGATCCTTACCTCCATGACCGGCATCCAGCACAATTGTCCTGATGCGATAAGATGGTGCGTACGAATGTGGCTCGCGAATAACTTCGGCGCCCAAAGTTTCTATACTTTTGCAGCCGGTCTGGCTATGCCGACGTACCGGAACAGCGTTCTCATTGGCGAACAAGAAGTTAAAATTAAGCAAAAGAAGCCACGCAATGACAGGCATGAGCGTTCGTAGTGCGTAGTTTGACCTCATATTTTGGTTTTGTGCGAAAATCACCCTGCAAATATCGGCTATTTTTCCAAATTGTCTGCTGTTTAATAGCAACAGATGCCATGGCCCAGGTCCCCGACTCAATCGTCGCGGCGCCCGGTGTTCCAACAGGCAGAGACACCATTTCTCCACGCGACTCTGCTGTTGTTGACCTTTCAGACGTTCGTTTAAGCAACCAGGGTATAGACTCGGAAGTGGAAACCTATTCGCGCGATTCCATGTGGTTTGATATCGTGAAAAGGCAACTCCACCTGTACGGCAATGCTTCGGTGAAATACACCTCACTGAAAATCAATGCCGGATACATCATGGTTGACTACGGAAAGAACGAAATTCTCGCCGAACAATTGCGCGACACCTCCGGTCAACTGGCCGGATTGCCCGAATTTGACGACGGAGAGCAGAAATTCACAGCCACGAAGCTCCGCTACAATTTCAAAAGTAAAAAGGGGATCATCTACGAAGCCCGCACCCAACAGGAAGATATGTATGTACTTGGCGCAAAGGCCAAGTTTGTGGGCTCCCCCGACGACAACAGTCAGGATACCACCCGGCAATCAGGGAATACCATCTATAACGAAGATGCTGTGCTGACCACCTGTAACGATCCGCACCCGCACTTCGGTATTCACACCAAAAAACTGAAGGTCATCCCGAACAAACTGGTGGTCACGGGCATGTCAAATCTCGAACTGGCAGGCATCCCTACCCCGCTCATCATTCCTTTCGGCTTTTTCCCCATGACCAAAACCCGAAAGGCCGGTCTGCTGATCCCCAAGGATTTCCAGGGGCGTCGCGCCGAGGGACTGGGAATCAATGATATAGGATGGTATCAGCCTATCAGCGAGCATGCCGACGCTACCCTGCTCTTCAGGGCATTTACCAGCGGAACCGTCGGAGTAACCGGCAACCTGAAATACAATTACCGGTATAAATATGCCGGAGACATCAGGCTGACCTTCAACAACCGGGTTACGGAAGACAAAATGGCCAAAAAGGTGTCGGCGAAGTCCTTTGGCATACAGATTTCACACAATCAGGATCCCAAGGCCCACCCCACCAGAAAATTCGGTGGCTCGGTCAATATCCAGACCAATCGCGATCAGAACCGGAACCAGAACGATTTCCAGAGCGTTTATCAGAATACACTCACTTCCAATATGACCTTCTCCAAAACTTTTCCGGGAAGGCCATTCAACTTCACCGCGGCACTGCGCCACTCGCAGAATACCCAGACGCGGCAGATGGATATTTCGTTTCCGAGTATGAACTTTACCGTACAGCGGATTTATCCTTTCAAGCGGAAGGTACTGGTCGGTAAAGAACACTGGTACGAAAAGATATCACTGACCTATTCCTCCAAATTCGACAACAGCTTCCGGACGGTTGATACCCTGCTTTTCACCAGCCAGACGCTGCAAAATGCCCGCATCGGGATGCAGCACAGTGTCAATTCCGACTACCAGTTCAAGTTGTTCAAATATATCAATGTGGCACCCAGTATCCGCTATGAAGAGAACTGGTACCCGTATACCATCCGGAAAGAACTCGATCCCACGCAGATTACCGAAGTGATTGATACCACTTTTGACAGTGACGGGAATGTACTGGCCATTGATCTCAACGACGAGAAGTCAAAATACGGAAAGGTGACAAACACCCGCGACTGGGGATTCAACAGTTACCGCAAATATGATATGGGCATTTCAGCCAATACGGTGCTGTTTTTGACCAAACAGTTCAAGGATGGCTGGTTTCGCGGTATTCGCCATAAAATGACCCCCTCCGCAAGTATCGGATTCGGTCCCGATCAGACGAAATTGCAGGATCTGTATTTCAAAACGTACTACACCGATCTGCGGCCACTGTACAGCGACACACTGCGATACGGAATCTTCGACGAGGCATTGTACGGGAAACCCGATCCGTTCAGCCGACGAAACGTAGCGCTCTCATACAGTATCACCAACGTACTGGAATTCAAGCACTTTTCTGCCAAAAGAGACACTGTGCTCAAGCGACGCATTTTTGACAACCTGTCATTTTCGGGCTCTTACAGCCTCACCGCCGATTCGCTGCGCTGGAGTACCGTGAGTCCGGGCGGACTGTTCCGTCTGTTCAAAGGTATCAGCAACCTGACCTGGAACGTAACTTTTGATCCGTACATTGCCAACGAACGGGGCACACGCATCAACAGACTGGCACTGCAGGAAACCGGCAAACTGGCGCGGGTGACCAATCTGGGCCTGGCACTGAATACCGGTTTTACGGTGAAACAGATACGGGATCTGATAGAAGGCAAGGAAGTAAACACCAGCGGGCCGGCTCCTGTCGTCAACAAACGAAATTCAGTGGCCAATACCGATGACCTGCTGAGCCTGTTCGACAATTTCAGGGTAAGTCACCGCATTTCAGTGGCGCGCCAGCTTATACCCACCGGCTACGGCACTTCACGCGATACCCTGGTCATTGGCACCAACAATATCAGTGTAGCAGGCAGCATACAGCTCAACAGCAAATGGTCGCTCGACCTGGGCAATATCAGCTATGATTTCCCCTCCAGACGACTGGTTTATCCCGATATAGGCTTTACGCGCGACCTGCACTGCTGGTCGCTCAGCTTCCGCTGGCAACCCGACCGCGGCACCTACTCCTTCTTCATCGGGGTGAAACCCGGCACCCTGGAATTCCTGAAAGTACCGTACCGGAAGGACTTTTTTGATACAGGGTTTTGATGTCGCGGTTTCGGGGAAGGCCATCACTCTGTTGAGCGAAGAAAAAGACTTCACGACCGGAATTGTGGAATGTGAAACCCGGCAAGTAAAAATCTTCCCGGACAAGGCCAGCCAAAACGAAAAAGCAGTCTAAAAATCCTCAAAAAATGCCCGGGCGTTGCGACCGTTGTTGCGCTGTACATTCTTGGCATCCCCGTAGTTGTCATCGGAATACTCCGTCGGATTGCGGCGGTACAGCTCTCGCTCCCATTTCGGATTACTGATTTCTCCCCGCGCAGTTGAATGCAGCAGGATGAAATCGTCGCCTGCAAGCGACGGGTTGTAAAACAGAAACTTCACATTGGTCTGATTGGTTGACGGGAACTTGTAATACACCCATATCTCATACGGGGGTGCACCGGGTTCGTCCTCTACATGAACGATATCGCTGGCCTGACCAAAGCGCATGAACATACGCCCGCGATCAGTTTCAAACCCGTACCTGAATCCACTCCTGAATTTCACATTTGCGGCATCTGCCACAGCTATATACTCTCGGTATGCGAGTTCCGGATTGTTAGGATCGCGCTCCGCAAAATGACGGAATATGTAAAAACGCATTTGTTTTTCATCCCCGCTTTTCAGGATGTTGATGATCGCCTGCGATCTGTCGCCAGTCATCAGCACAGAGATGGCGCGCATACAGTAAACCAGCTGATCCTTGTCCAGTTTCTGCACAAACTGTTTTTCCACTACCTCGTCGGATAACTGAATGTCCGACAGATCAAGGAACGGGTTACTTCGCTGAAAAGTCAGTGTACGGCTGGTTAGCAGCTCGCTGCCATCCTTTCTGAGTTCGACGGTAAGTGAGTAATTGCCGCTTTCCATCTTGCTGATATCCATCTGAACCAGCAGGGCATCAATGGCAGAGGGCGCTTTTTCCTGACTTCCGGCGGCTACCAGATTTTTCTGACCATTGCCCAGTTCCTTCTCGATGACGTATCTCACCGTATATTTACCGCCTGAAACACTTTTGTCGGACTGATATACTTCGGCATAAAAAGCCAGTCGGGTAGCATCCTTGTCGTAAAAGGCAAAAGGCAGCGGCTCCAGGTGATAACCGTTTTTGGTGAAAGGCCCGTCTGTGTTGTCGGCTCTGAAACTGCGCAGCAACTGCACCTCCGAGAGTGTAATCCTGTTCTCAAACTGCACTGTCAGCGGACTTGAAAACCGGTCGGTGTTGGTCGCGTCATTCACGTCGGTCACCACCACATCGAGGGTATATTGCCCCGGCGACAGGGCCAGTCTCTTCACATCGAGCAGTGATTCGGGGAAAGTAACCCTGGGACTGTTGAGTATATATTTCTCATAATTGACAATTTGATCGCCGTTTATGACCAAAATCAGCACCTCCGCGGCAGCTTCCAGCTGCGTACTGTCTATATGCCTGTACATAATTGATCCGGCCGCTATTTCAAGATTTACCTCAAGATAGGGCTGTCCATCAGGAGTTTTGAAAACAGCGAAAGACACGCCCGCGTCGAGCGCATGCGCGAGGAACGGAAAAACAAGTACAAGTGCTGAAGTGAGGAATGGGCGAACCGTCATGATGGATAAGGTCAAAATGAAGATTTTACTGAACCAGATAAAGCAGGGCCATGAATAAACCGAGCAGGAGAATCGGCAGCCAGACCCAGAGTTTGAAGCGTCTTCCGGCTGCTGATGAGGCACTTTTACTGCCGGGCTGCTTCCTGGATTTGCTGTATGAAACTGAAACGAACAGAAAACAGAAAAAGTTGACAGCAAGGGTAAATACCAGAAAAATATAGGCCAGATTCAGGGAATCGGTAGCCGGAGAAATTTGCACCAGATTGATGGAGTAGGCAACCGTGGCAAGGAAAGATGTGATGATCAGCTCTCCTGCCTCCTCATAACTGGCTTTATGGTAAAACAGCATGAAAAGCGGCAGCGCACTGAACATCATGAATGGCAGGATAATCAGGATAATAGCGCCCCAGGGCTGCCGGCTCACACCGAGGTGAACATTGAGACTTTTGTAGGTTTCCAGGTATTTGGCCCTGTCATTCGGATCAAAGGTAACTTTGTCGAGTGAGGCGAGTGCGTTGGATAACTGGTTGTCAACCGTAACAAAGTACTCCTCTGAATCCCAGTCGTTGAACTGGAAATCCTCGATCTTGTCGTTTATCTGCAGGCGGCTGTAGTCGAAACTGATACGCAGTTTGTCGCTCGAGCTGAGGGCCACAATCGGAATCACGAGTTCGTGGCGATCGAACGGAAATTCAAATGACTTGAAATTACCCTGAAATTTGCCGCTGATCCGGTAAATCCTGACGCGATAGTTGTCCATTTTCTCCTCCGCTATCATGTACCGGTTGGCCTCCTCCGAACTGATATTGCTGAAATCAACATATCCTTCCTTCATGATATACTGTGAGTCGGCGATTACCCAGTACAGCAGGTTGCAGTCGAATGTATTCTTCCGGACATCAATATCGTTGATATCAATGACATCAATACCAACGCGCAGGTTCGGAATAACCTTGCCTTCGGTATTCATCTGTGAGGGGCAACTTCGGGTTTTACCCTTGTCAACCTGTTCAAAACTGGGCGCTTTCTTCAGGATAAGCCAGTTGTCAAACGAATAAAGTTCGTTTTCTATATTTATTTTCCGATTTTTCAGTCCCTTGAAATAATACAGGATACTGTCCCTGGCATGTTTGTCATCCTGCAGCGCGGCCCGGAAGATATTTATCGCGGCGAAGCACCGGTGAAGCTGGTTGTCAGCTTCGGTTATCTTGTCCCTGTCAACAGTTTTGAAAGGCTTTGGATATCTGAGGGCAATTTCCTTTTTGTCGTTGTAAACACTGGCCGGCAATGCCTCATCTTCTGCCACAAGCCGGATGAACTTGTGGCCGCTTCTGAGCGTTACTTGCTCCAGCTGAGCATCGCTCATACTGGTGGAGATACCAACAAAAACCTTGTTTCTGACTGCTGGATTGTTGTCGAGATACCGGATAATTTCATCACCGAAACCACCGTGGGTATTGAGAAGGAATACCCGGTGCCTGTTGCCGGCGAAGAGCCTGTCCAGCTGCTGCTGCATACTTTTTACCGTATCTCCGGGCAGATCGCGGTTTTCGATATAAGACTTCTGCCAGAGGCAAACAGAATCACAGCTGATTCCGTTACTGCGCATACTTTCCAGGAATCGCTCGTGGAGCAGATAGTCACATTCGGTGATGAAGCCCACCGACTTTTCCTTTTCTATCTCGCTGATATACTGCACCAGGTAGTTGGGCTGTGGATCGTTGGGCTGCAGGAAGATGGCATTGCCCCCGAAATTTTCCCTGTTCTGATCGGCACTCAGGGAGATCACCGGAATTTTGTCGCGAATGATGCTGCTGGCCTCCCTGATATACTTCCCCCAGGTATTGTCAATCACCAGTACTATATTGGTATCGGATGCAATTTCTCTGTAAATGGCCGGTATCGTATCCGGTTTGTAATCGCACTGAAATGCTTTCAGCCTGTATTCAAAGAGATTCTCCTGCCGGTTGATGCGCTCCAGATAGGTATTGAGTGCCACCAGATAAAGCGAGTCGGCATATCCGTTCACACTGTCTTTGGCGGTATTGAGATAGTTGAAACCCACATAGGCAATATATTTTGCGGGGCGTACCGATCCGGAATTGCTGCAACGCTGGAGAAGCAGCAACAGCATGAGGGATAAAAACAGTATCTGAATGAGTTTTTTTATCATAATTTTCTGATGGTAAGTTTATCGTTCAATATTCCATAACGGGAAAGAGCCTTTTCGTAGTCAGTCGCAGCCTTGATAACCACTGACTCTGTGGGCCTTACTCCGTCGAACCACACAATATAGCCTTTGGCCCCCTTTTTCACACAGCTTTGCGGGCCATAATTGGTAACTGCCACCCATTTCCTCAGGAAATAGGCCCTGCTTTGCGCTTCGGCTTCCGTCTTGTAAACACCTTCCTGGATTATCCATCCCGGTCCGTCCAGTGATTTGCATGGATCTTCGGGATGTCCGGGGGCTTCAACCGGCGGCACAGGATCGGGCTGTACAGGCACGCTGTCTGTCTTTTCAGGCGGTTTTATTTCAGGCCTTTCTGTTTTTACAGGTTCAGGCATTTCAGTTTCTTTTTCTGCGACCTTGCTCTCCCTGGAGGGTTTTGAAGGATCCTCGTCCACAAGATAGGAGTGATTTTCTTTCGGAAGACGGCTGTATCCGGCGAGTCGGGTTACTTCATCCACCTCGTGATGTGTCACCGTCCAGAAAACGGCAATACAGGACAAGAGGGAAAGGAGTGCGATCAGCTTCTGGTTCGCATAGGCTTTGGCAAACCTCCTGTGGGGAATTTCTCCGGGCAAAGAGTTTTTCATGTTGCCGGCCATTCTTCGGGGTAAGAGAGTGAAAAAACCTGCAACGGCGCGACCTGTCTTCCGAAAAAAATCGTCCAGCGGATCCCTTTTGCCGGTGCTGTTCTCTCTTGCTGCCCTGAACGTTTCGGATGCCTGTTTGTACAAGTCAGAGCGGGTTATCCAGTGCGTTATTTTTCTGTCCTTTCCAAAGGCGCCGAGCCGTGAGGGGTCGCATATTTTCCTGACTGTGCCATCCGGCGCCACGATGGCGAGGCCAACGCCTCCTGATATGCACTGTTCACGCAGTTCAACATAATACGGATCGAGAACTGAGGGGAAAACATCATCCGCCAGCACAATCCACTGTTCGTCGGCTGCATATTGAGCAAACTGTTCAATGGCATAGATACTTCTGTACTTACGCCACTTGTTCATGGTTATGTACCAGCTGAAGAAGCCGGGAATGAAGGAACCGAACAGGATACCCACATTTCCGGCTGCTGAAAGCTGCAACATCCACGGCAGATTTGTTTCAAAAAGGGCAACTATAGCTATGGCAGCACAGAGCATACCGAAAGCAAATGCATCCCAAAGAAAGTAGTCGGTGTTTAACTGGTACTTCACCTCTCCGATCTTGTCGAGGGAGGTGGCCTCGTAAGTGCATACGAAAGGTGTACCGTCGGGCTTCACAAAAGTGATACGCCCGTCGGCAATCCAGCCGTCTGTACTGGTATTGTCGAGGCTTGCCACTATGGCAGATGCATCGGGCTGATACCTGTTTTTGTAAAAATTCTTTAAGAAAGGGACAAAAAGGCGCTTGACCTCATCTTCAGAGAGGCCAAAACTGACAGGTACGTAGGCGTATTTTCCTTTCATTATCCGGCAAGATCACCGGATTTCTCCTATATCGGCGATGATCTTTCTCGCAAGGTTGGCCGCAATGACCGCAGAGTGGCTTTCGGAGTATATGCGTATGATCGGTTCTGTATTGGAAGGGCGCAGATGCACCCATCCGTCTTCGAAATCAATTTTGAGCCCGTCTTCGGTATTGAGCTGCTCGCGCTGATACTTCTGTTTGAGGGTATTGAATATCCTGTCGAGATCAATATCCGGAGAGCGGTCAATTTTGGTTTTGGACATATGATAGTCCGGATAGGTTTTTCTGAGTGTTGACAGTTGCTTGCCTGAGTGGGCCAGATGACTCAGGAACAGCGCAATACCAATGAGCGCATCGCGGCCGTAGTGCAGGTCGGGCATGATAACTCCACCGTTTCCTTCACCTCCGATAACTGCGTTCACGGACTTCATTTTTTCCACCACATTCACCTCTCCTACCGCAGAAGTATAACAGGCACCGTTATGTTTGACTGTAACGTCGCGCAGCGCGCGCGTGCTGCTCAGATTGGATACGGTATTCCCGGGTCGTTTTGACAGCACATAATCGGCCACCGCCACCAGCGTATATTCTTCACCGAACAATTCACCGTCTTCACACATAAACACCAGCCTGTCCACATCGGGGTCCACAGCGATACCGAGATGAGCTTTCTGCAGTTTTACTTCTGTGGAGAGCTGGCCGAGATGCTCCTTGAGCGGCTCCGGGTTGTGGGCAAAGTGGCCGTTTACCTCTCCATTGAGCAGGATATACTGACAGCCAAGTGCCTCCAGCAACGGCGGCACCGACAGCGCTCCGGTCGAGTTGATGGCATCCACCACTATTTTGAAGTTTTTGCTTCGGACAGCCTCGATATCAACCAGGGGATGTGCCAGAATTTTGACGATATGCGTTTCTATATATGTGTCAATATACCTGTAGGTACCCAGTTTGTCCACCGGAGCGTATTCCACACTTTTGTCCGCAACGATTCCGAGCACCTCTTCCCCGTTGCGGGAACTGATGAACTCGCCCTTGTGGTTCAGCAATTTCAGGGCATTCCATTCGCGGGGGTTATGGCTTGCGGTGAGAATGATACCACCGCCTGCACCTTCCATCGGTACAGCAATCTCTACTGTCGGTGTTGTGCTCAACCCAAGGTCTGTCACGCTGATGCCCATGCTGCGCAGGGTATTGATTACAAGGGCACCGACTATTTCACCTGATATACGGCCGTCTCTCCCCACTACAATGTGATGAATGCCGGTATTGTTGATAACCCATTGCCCGAATGCAGCAGTACATTCCACAATATCCTGCGGAGTGAGGTTGTCGCCCGGGCGACCACCAATGGTACCGCGAAAGCCTGAAATTGATTTTATAAGTGCCAAGTCTTGTGGAATTATGATTGTGTGAAAACAACTGTTGCTGCTGTATCCCCGGATTATATTGCATACAGAACAGATGCAAAGATAATATGTAAATTATTTGTTCATAAAATAATCATCAACTTTGTGAGCACAGGTTTGAATCCACCCGGATTACATCATGTAAAATACTTCTTTCAGAGGCACTGAAACAGGCGAGTTATCCGGATGGGTTTCCATGATATCGGCCATGAAAGCCCACCATTGCTGCATGACGGGCTTGTACGGCAGTTCATCCATTTTTCCGGGATCATCAATCCGGAGTACCCCGAAAAGGGAGTTTGTTTCGCTGTCGAGAAAAATGGAATAGTCGGATATGCCGGCCTCCCCTAGCATTTCAGACAACTCCGGCCATATTTCGTCATGCCGGCGGCGATATTCTTCCTCGCAGCCGGCATGGAGTTTCATTTTAAAGGCAATTCGCATATTGTCATTTTTTCCATTCCGATTCAAAGCTGTAAACACCCGATCCGACACGAACCATGACATAACCGGAAGCGGCACCTGATACTGTAACACCTGTTGCCTCTTTGAGCGAGCTCCCGTTTTCTTTCACGCTTTCCGGATTTGTAGTCGGGATATATATGGTGGCGGAGGTATTGGCAGGTATTTCTGTGCGGAATGACAACTTTCCGTTCTTTATTTTCCAGCTGCTGGCCGCACGGCCGTAGGGTGTCTGCAGCACAGCTTCTGCATGGCTGAAACCTCCGCCCGGATATGGCTTGATCCTGATTGACTTGTAACCCGGAGCTGCTGCATCTGTGTCAAGACCGGCCATTATGCGGTACATCCAGTCGCCGATAGCACCATAGGCATAATGGTTGAAAGAGTTCATACCGGCCGACTGGAAATCGCCGTTGGGCTTGATACCGTCCCAGCGCTCCCAGATTGTGGTGGCGCCTTTGGTGACAGGATACAGCCAGGAGGGATAGGCCTTCTGGTTCAGCAGTTCATAAGCCAGATCATTATAACCAAAGCGGGTCAGGACGTGGCAGAGGTGTGGTGTTCCGAGGAATCCGGTAGTCAGGTGAGTGCCATAGCTTTTTATGTTTTCAGCCAGTTTCTGCGCAATACCGGGGCGCTGGTATTCGGGCAGCATGTCGAACTGGAGTGCCAGCACATAAGCTGTCTGGGTGGGTGAGGCTATCCTTCCATTGGGCGTTACATACTCGTTCATAAAGGCAAATTTGATTCCCTCGAGCAGTTTCCTGTATTCGTCCGCCTCACTGTTTTTGCCCAGTACAGCTGCTGCATTAATGAGTAACTGGGTCGAATGAGCGTAAAAACATTGTGCGATCAGGTATTTGTCGGTCACGGCCGAGCGGCCATCGTTGTCATCTTCCGGCCGATAAAACAGCCAGTCGCCAAAATGAAACCCTGTATTCCAGAGGTTATTGACACTCTTGCTGCGCATGTACTCCACCCATGCCTTCATGGAGGGGTACTGATCTTCAAGTATTCTTTTGTCGCCGTAAGCCAGCCATGCATTCCAGGGGATGATATTGGAGACGTCTGCCCAGCCAGTGGAAGCAGAAGCGCCGGCGCCCAGTACATTGGGCACAACAAAAGGTACAGAACCGTCCGGATTCTGGTCGGCCGCCACATCTTTCAGCCATTTGGTGAAAAAGTTGTGTACGTCGAAATTGAACATGGCAGTGCGGCTGAACGCCTGTGCATCGCCCGTCCAGCCAAGCCGTTCATCGCGCTGGGGGCAATCGGTGGGCACATCGAGGAAGTTGCCACGTTGCCCCCACTGAATATTGTGCTGCAGCTGATTGACCAGCGAATCGGAGCAGGTGAAGGTACCGGCAGGCTTCATATCGGAATAAAGAGCCACAGCGGATATATCGCCGGGTGTCAGTATTCCGGGGTATCCGTCAATTTTCACATAACGGAAACCGTGGAAAGTAAAGTGAGGCTCGAAGTGTTCGCCCGCCTGACCGCTCAGTATCCACCGGTCGGTACATTGTGCACCGCGCAGGTTTTCGATATAGAAGTTGCCATTTTTGTCGAGCACCTCGGCAAATTGCAGTTTGATTGTGTCACCCTTTTTGCCGGAAGCAGTGAGCATGGCCCAGCCCACCAGATTTTGTCCGAAGTCGGCAACCAGCTCACCGGCAGGTGTTCTGAAAATTTTTGGATTGGAGAACACCTCGTGCTTTTTGATGTACTCATTGGCGGTGGCAACAAGCTTGTCTTTTCCATCAGGCACCACTTTAACAGGTTTCCAGTTTCTGTCGTCGAAACCGGGTTTGTCCCATCCGGGAATTTCCATGCCGGAATTGTACGTTTCACCGTGATAGACTTCCGAACTTCTGACCGGGCCATCCGTGGTGTATTTCCAGCCGCTGTCGGTGGAAATGGTTGCAGTGCTGCCATCTGCAAACTCCAGAACGAGCATACATAGGAGCGAAACATCCTTGCCGTAAAAATTGCGCTGACCGGAGAACCCGATATTACCACGCCACCAGCCACTGCCGAGTGTGACTGCCAACGCATTTTTATCTGCGTTCAGAAGCGATGTCACATCAAATGCCTGGTACTGCAGCCGCTTCTGATAGGCAGTCCAGCCGGGAGTGAGGAAGGCATCCCCTACCCTCTTCCCGTTGATTTTTGCCTCATAAAGGCCATGAGCGGTAATATACAGCATCGCACTTCGCACCTGCCGGGTCAAACCGAACTCCCTTCTGAACATGGGACTCGGCTGAGTGGAGTCTTCAGGATCAGAAACTGTAATCCATCCGGCCTTCCAGTCTGACTCACCGAGTAAACCCATCCGCCAGAAGGCCGGTTCCGACCAGTCTGATACGTTGCCACGGTTATCCCAGACACGTACCTGCCACCAGTATTTCCGGCCCGACTGCAGCTCTTTTCCAGCATATTCTACCCACTGCGATGCACTGGAAGTGACTTTTCCGGAGGTCCAGTACAACTTGTTGGCATAAAGATTATCGGAGCTTTCAGCAACTTTTATTTCACAGGCTTCCTGTAATATACCCCTGTCCTCACTCAGAATCTTCCAGCCGAAGCGGGGCTTCACGTCAACGCTCAGTGGCTGGGTCAGATTCTCTACGCGGGTATCAGTTACGCGCACCTGTGCGTGAAGAAAACCCGTACATATAACAAGAGCGACTGACAGGAATGTTTTGAATTGCATGGGATAATCAGATAAAAAGTGAAAAATGGAACAAAAATGTATTCATTTCCGGGGTAACCCGTGCAGCCGGAAGCATAACCTGCCTGCCATTTGCTTTGACCATGAAAACAATTGCGGCGCAATTTGAGGAATTATCAGGGAATAATAAAACCGTTACTGTTCGAAAAATTCAGGAACGCCTGATAATACCCCGAACAGGCACTCAATACGGGTGTAAATGAAATAATCATCAACTTGAAATACATTTGTACCCACAACAAAACCTGTACCGGTATGTATCATCCCGTACAAAAACTCGTTCTCGAAAGGATTAACTGAAAATAATCTGTCATGAAACTTCGCCTCGACGAACGCTCCGCACGCCTTCGCCTCAACAAAAGTGATATCGAAGCACTGAAAAATCAGGGCTTTGTCAAAAATACAGTTTCACTCCCCGGCGGATACCTGGAATACTCCATTGAGTCAAGAACAGATGTAGAAAAAGTTGAATGTATGCTGACGGGGCCAGCTTTTCTGGTACTTTTGCCGGCCGTTCTGTCTGAACAGTGGGTACAATCCGATGAGGTGGGTGTTTATGCTGCTGTCCCGGTAGGTAATGACGGAAAAGTGGTGGAAATCGTACTTGAAAAGGACTTTCCGTGCCGGCACGGCGACCCCGGAGAGCAATCCGGCAGGTTCAACGATTTGGCCAACCAATAATAAATACAGTATTTTTTTCGATTTTTATCCAAATCGCAGTGATTGGCACTTGTTTTGCAAGAAAGGCTGAAACACAGTTTAATATCAATGATGAAGCTCTGGTTCCCCCCACTGATAGCGCTCATGTTGCTGTCAGCCCCTTTAATCTCTCAAAACCAAACTTTTAAAAACGCTATTCACGCCAAACTTAATGTTGTTGACTACGGGCTTCCCGCAGGCAACGACTTTAAAATGGGTCAGAATTTCGAACTGGCATATCTGAGGAACATAGCCAAAGGTATCAACATCGGAATCCCGCTGAAGCTGGGACTGGCCACGCTGCCCGGTGAAACCAATCACTCCACTATCATGAGCCTGGATTTCACCCTCCGGCTCGAAAACATGAAAGACGGAGCCAGAACTGCTCCGTTCCTCTTCGCAGGCGCGGGCCTCGCACGCGAGAGCGCCGATGTCAGCGATTTCCAGATTCCTTTCGGAGCCGGCCTGCATATCAGGGTTTCCAGGCACGCTTTCGTCAAAATCCAGGGTGAATACCGCAAATCTTTCACAGAAAACAGAGACAACTTTCAGGCAGGTATCGGGTTTGTTTACATGCTGCACACCGGCGAAGACAACCAGTCAAAACCCGACCCCGTACAACCCTCCGGCGACAAGGATCGCGATGGCGTAACGGATGACCTCGACAAG
The DNA here is from genome assembly GCA_903836265.1 of uncultured Bacteroidota bacterium. Lineage (GTDB taxonomy): Bacteria > Bacteroidota > Bacteroidia > Chitinophagales > Saprospiraceae > M3007. The sequence goes on from CAILQK010000404.1 coordinate 35,668, forward strand.
TGCCCCGACGAACCCGGACCCGCAGCTGCACTCGGTTGCCCGGATCAGGATAATGACGGTATTGCCGATGCAGAAGATGTGTGCCCCGATGAAAAAGGCTCTGCCTCAACAGCCGGGTGCCCCGATTACGACCAGGATGGTATCGCCGACGGAGACGACCCCTGTCCCACCGAGGCCGGACCGCTCAACGGATGCCCCGACTCCGACTACGACGGCGTGCCCGACAAAGATGACAAATGCCCCACAGAGGCCGGCTCCGCTACCTATAACGGATGCCCGCAACCAAAAGACAGCGACGGAGACGGGTATAACGACGATGAAGACCTGTGCCCCGACCAGAAGGGCCCGCTGAAGGGGTGCCCCGATGCCGATTTCGACGGATATGCCGACAAGGATGACCCATGCCCGAATCTCGCCGGCACCAACAGGGGCTGCCCCGATACTGACCTCGACGGAATACCCGATAACGAGGACAAATGCCCTGATCAGGCCGGAAAAGCCAATGGATGCCCCGATACTGATCAGGACGGTGTGGCCGACAGGGAAGACAGATGCCCCGACAAGCCCGGCAGCGCCGGCAATAACGGATGCCCCGATGCTCCGGTGTCAGCCGACAAGGATAATGACGGTGTACCCGACGCAGCCGATCCCTGCCCGGACAAGGCCGGCCAGTTCGGCGGTTGCCCCGACTCCGATGGCGACCTGCTGGCCGATAACCTCGACAAATGCCCGGGTGACCCGGGGCCAACCGGTAATTCCGGATGCCCGGAAGTGAAAAAAGAGGTGAAAGAACGACTCGCATATGCAGCTCAGGCTATTCAGTTCGAAACTGGAAAAGCTGTTCTTAAATCCGAATCATACGCAATACTCGATGAAATCGTCCTGATCATGCGCGATAACGCCGCCTACACCTTGTCCATAAGCGGACATACCGATGATATCGGGGGCGAAGAAACCAACCTGAAACTGTCGCAGGACCGTGCCAAAGCATGCTATGACTACCTCATTTTCAGGGGAATCAAAACTGAACGACTCCGGTACGCAGGCTTCGGGGAGGCACGCCCGATAGCCGATAATAATACCAATGAAGGCCGCGAACTGAACAGAAGGGTAGATTTTGAACTGTTTCTGGAGTAAAACCAAAAAAATACCCCGCCAAAAGTGTACCTCTTGACGGGGCCGAACAAAAACCTCTGTACTTTGTCTTTTTGCGGGGATGGGGTCACTTTAGCCCTGATCGTCGTCGGAATGAATCACGAGCACAGGCAAATCAGAGGTTAACAGAGCGGAGTTCGTCACGCTTTTATGCAGGATATTCTCCCAGAATTTCCTGTGATGCGTGACGAACACCATCAGGTCTATGCGGTGATAGAAGGCATATTCGTACAAAGCTCCGGTAATATCTTCGCTCACCATCTTGTTGAAAATGAATGGCCGGTCGGCAGTGGAAGCACCATACTCTGCCTCAAAAACCTTCCTCTGGCGCTCAAGGCCCTCCTCGCCTCCCGCACCCACGTGCACAAAATGAATCTGCCCGTCGAAACGACGCGCAAATGAAACCGCCTGCTGTACCGATAAACTATTGAGCGAATCGAAGTCGCTGGCATACAGCAGATTGGTGAATCCGCGGAACTCGGCCTCCCTTGGGATAAACAACACCGGGCAATGGGCACTCTTCGACACCTCGGCACTCACCGAGCCGAAAAATCTCTTTCCCAGATTGCCGCTGCCGGTAGTACCCATGATGATCAGATCCACCTCCCTGGAATACGATTCGAGCGCCACGTCGGGTGCACCGTATATCACTCTGGATACAACAGGCCTGGTATATAAAGTATCCATTGGTACCCCGGCATACTTTTCAGGCGGAATGTAAGAAACCCCCAGCTCTCCGAGCGACTCCGCGATGAAGGCATCCAGTTCGGTCTTCATGGTCGCCTGGTAACCCGAAAGGAAACCCGAAGCTGATGGTTTTGAGCCCTCGAAAATACTGTCCATGGCATATACCACCTCCAGCTGCGCTCCCAGATAATCGGCTATGTGCCAGCCAAAACGAAGCGCATTGGCAGAAACAGGACTGATATCAACGGGAACGCCGATACGGCGAAGTCTGAACAGTTTGCTCCTGTGCAAATTTCTGTTGGCAATGAGATCGGCAATCTGCTCAACGCTCGGAACAATTCCTTCAGCGTACAATACGCCCTCCACCATCAGCGCAGGAAGCGAACTGACACCGCTTGATACTACCTGTGCCGGCTCGGTAACCTCAACAACCTTGCCATCAATAGCGGCAGCCTCAAGTGCAAGCATAACCCTGGCGCGCAGCAACTGTGCGGCTGTATCATGCGCACCAAAGAGCTTGATATGCGTTTTGCCGCATCCCTGACATTCACCCGTGCATTCACGGGCAACTGATATGGTGTTCAAGGCTTTCATAACATTATTCGTTGTTCTGGTACACAAGGCTCGGATCAGAAGGAATCTGATGCGAGAGAGCTTTCATGATGTCAAAAGGCGTGATGATGCCAACCAGCTCTCCATCCTCCACCACCGGGAGCGCATGGAAACGATTCACCATAAACACCTCAAGTGCAACATTCACCCGGTCGTCAGGAGCCACCTTGCCCAGTCGCTTTGTCATGATCTCTCTGGCAGCAGTCTGAGCCAGACGCTGATCATCGTCGGCCTGACCAGCCGAGCAACAGGAAATACCACCCATAAAATGCTCAAAATCGGTCTTGCTGATCAGACCCACTATCTCGCGGAAATGGACAACCGGCAAATGGTGAAAGTTGTGCGTGGCAAATATCTCCTTCACACGCACGAGCGTATCCTCCGGGGTTACTGTCACAAGGTTTCTGTGGTCGGTCATGAGGCTGGAAACAGGAGCAAAGATGTTCATAGCAGAAAGAGGTTTGTTCAAAAATCAATTGTGATGCAAAGGTGCAGTATGTTCCCTTTTTTCACGGTGACCCAGGTTATTACAACGTATGATTATCATCAATTTGACTACATTTGTCCCGAAAATTCCACCCTTTCGATGAAAAAAATACTTGTTATTGAAGACAATCAGGATGTCCGCGAAAATCTCGCCGAAATTCTGTCGCTGAGCGGCTACGAAGCCATAACTGCCGAAAACGGCAAAATTGGCGTAGAAAAAGCCCAGAAAGAAGACCCCGATCTCATACTGTGCGATATCATGATGCCGGAACTGGATGGTTATGGCGTGCTGCATATCCTGAGCCGACAGCAAAAAACCGCCGATATTCCATTCGTGTTCCTCACAGCTAAAGCCGAAAAGGAAGACTTCAGAAAGGGTATGTCGCTCGGCGCCGACGACTATATCGTGAAACC
>CAILQK010000405.1 GCA_903836265.1 uncultured Bacteroidota bacterium
CCACTGGTCATCGGTGAGCCGTTCAAATTGCGGTTGCATATCGTATAAGTTTAGACGCTTACAAGATACGCCGATGGCCACTTTTTTACTGGATTAACTTTTTGAACACGCTCTTAAATTACGGGCAGGCGCTGCCTTGCCCAGTCACATACTACCTTAATTAGTGATAGAAATAGTATGTCCGGTAAGTCCGGTGGGTGATCGTTCTGAATAACATGACGCAAACTTATGTATTATTTTTGTTTCGCCAAACATATGGCATATTATTTTTTTGCGAGAATTGATTATTTTGGATAATATGGAGTGCTGACTCAGACATCATGACAGTTTCAGAATGCAATCGCCCAAACCCCGGATCGCCTGCCGTTAACGCCCGATCTTTTTCCCGTTCTTGTTTATCCTGAACCACCTGCCGTGCCGGCAAACAGTGGCATATCCTGCTGTCTCGACCGAGTAGTCGCTGAACGGGGTGGCGGCGTCATAGCGGCAAGGGATCATGGTGTCGCCCCGGTGATTTACCCAGCCCCATTTGCCGTTTTTCCTGACCATGACCCAGGGATCACCCGGGCGTGCAATGTCTTCGTATTTCACGGGGATAACGGTTTTCTCATCCATGAAGAAAAGACCATATCTGTTGTCCCGCGACAGCAGCAAGGTATTCTCTGCCACGGACATTGCTTTTTCAAAAACACATGGCACAATCTCTTTTCCATTGTTGTCAATGTATCCCCACCGCTCATTTCTGCGAACTCCGAATATCTCCAGATCATGCTTATACCACGCGAGGTCGTACGGTGGTTTCACTATTTCATATCCGTTCGTGTCTATGTAGCCCCACAGACTATCCTCCAGGATCGCAGCGAATCCTTCACGAAAATCCTCGACGGCTTCGTACTGTGGCACCACGATTTCACGACCGCTCGTGTTCAGGAAGCCCCACTGGTTGTCTTTCAGAATCCGGGCGAATCCTTCATAAAAATCGGTAACACACTGGTACTGTGGCTTCACTATTTCATTGCCGTTCCTGTTCAGAAAGCCACAATGGCCATTTTTCCTGAGTGTAGAGAATCCAGCCTCAAAACCTCCGGTTTCTTCATACTGACTGAGGGGGTACAGGATTTCGTTTCCGTTCCTGTCAACGACCCGGCTGGACTGACTGTTCAAGCTGGCCAGACAGACGAATGAGAAAAAAGTGATCAGGGTTTTCATGGTCTTGCAGGTTCATTGTCTTACACCCTCGAAAATATGTCGCACTGTGTTGTTGTAGTTAAAGTTCTCGACAAGTGCCGACATCCGGCTGGTACGGGCATCTATCTGAACAGAAACACTGCTTTCCAGGTATCCCGGAACTGATGCATATTTTGTAAAATCATAAACACCCTCAGGTTCGTAATTGTAACTGAAGGAGAGGGGGATTTAATCAGTCCTGTCGGAACTTCAAAGTCAATATGCAGACTGTCTGGCGGAACCTCGTGGACCGGTATCAGATCAAAAAGTTCCCGCTCTATTAAAGGTTTTACTGTGTTCCAGTCGAGCCTACCGCTACCACAGCCAAGCGTTGGCAAGGCAACCGATATGATATCAAGTTCAATCAGTATCCGGCGAAGATCACTCAGGCCATCGATGATAAACACCAGTTGAGAGGGTGACTTCCAGTGCTGTTTGGCAGGAAAGTTGATGTTCAAACTTTTACAGACAAATAATCCGCCGCTAAAATAGTCCAAAATACCAAACCAAACTCCCTGCACCCCGGAAACCTATCCACAGTTACCCGTGAAAGAGGCCAAATCCACCGTCTTCCGACGGCGTGATTTCCAAATAACAGCAGAAATGAGGTGGCAGTTAATGAAAACTGTCCGGAATTACCCGGTCTCCCTGTTAACCAGCCGGAAATCTCCCGGAAACTGGCTTGATTTTCGATGATTTCGGCGTCAGACATGGTTTTCAGACAAGTGCGGTCGGTTCTTTCCTGTAAGCCAGGGGCGCTGCGATTAATCTGGTTTTGTTTACCCGCAGAGTTGCGCGGAGGTAATCGCAGAGTTAACTGAAGAGTTACGCATAGTAGCGCAAAGACTATTTCTCCGCGTAACCCTGCGTCGAACTCTGCGAAACTCTGCGGTAAAACATACCCCGTTTGTGGTCAGAGAGGGGGCACGACGAGGCAATCATTTTGAGTCTGTCGAGGCCATATTTACAAAAGAAATTTCAGGAAAAAATGATCGTATTTCAAGATCAAAATGCGGTGTTTTTCGGGCTAAAAAACCGGCTTTTTCGGACTAAAATTCAGGTCAGAGCAGTTATGGGCAAAAAACGGCTAAAATGCGCTTAAATGCAGTGTTATCGGCAAAAAAACAG
>CAILQK010000406.1 GCA_903836265.1 uncultured Bacteroidota bacterium
AACGAATAGCCCCCCCATTCAGGTTGGCCTGAAAACTGCCGGTTTCAAAAACATCGTGACTTTTCCGGAGCTGAAGCAGTGAAGCGGTGGCATCATACAGGTGCCTGCGCCAGGGATCGTTGAAATAATCCCACCGGATGGGCTTGGGAGATACGTTGCAGCCCGGATCAGACGTGCCATTTTCACAGAGAAATTTGGAGAAATCATAGCCCACTTCCCCGAACTGCCAGAGCATCTTGGGACCGGGTATGGTGTAAAAAATATTATTGAGCATTTCTATACGGCGCATTCCGACCGGGAGGGTGCGCAGGTTGTAAGCCGGAATCGCATTTCCGTAGGTTTTCAGTTCATAGGCAATGCGTTCCTCGTCGTGGCTTTCCATGTAGCCCACGAGGTGTGGCACCGACCAGCCCCGCTGCTGATAACTGATACCGGTCAGGTTGGTGGCAGTGGTATAGCCCAGGGCCGTTTCCTTGTAGGCGCCCCACATATTGCCCCAGAGCATCATACCGTATTCTGCCAGCTCTTTTTCCTCGTCATTGTTGGCAAAGTGCTCCAGTATGACGTAAAAATCAGGATCAATATCCCAGATAAAATCGGCGTAATCTTTCAGAATGGAAATCCGGGAGGCATCATAAACACCCCATGCAGCCGTATTGCCTACCGTATTTTTCTGGGTAAAACCCTTGGAAAGGTCAAAACGGAAGCCATCAAACTTGAATTCCCTGATCCAGTACTCCACGCAGTTTTTCACGTACGATTTCGTGGCTGCCGACTCATGGTTGAAGTCGTTGAACACGTTGAAATCGTGGCGGGCGGTGGGGTTCAGCCACGGATTATTGGCGGCAGGCCTGTTGTTGGCAGCATCCCAGTAAAGCTGTGCGAGCGGACTGGCGCCGGTAGCCTGATTGAATACCACGTCCAGTATCACTGCTATACCGCGCTGGTGGCAGGCATCAATCAGCGTTTTCAGCGCATTGGCATCTCCGTAGTATTTGTCGAGTGCCTTGTGACAGGCCGGATTGTAGCCCCAGCTGATATTTCCGTCGAATTCATTCACCGGCATCAGTTCAATGGCGGTTACACCCAGATTATCGAGGTAATCGAGGGTATCGAGCAGTGTCTGGTAGTCGTGGCGACTGATAAAATCGCGCATCAGCAGTTCGTAAACAACCAGATCAGACTTTTTCGGCTTGTTGAAATTCTGAACCTGCCAGTTAAAGGGCTGCGTTTCTGTCTGAATTACAGAAACGATACCGGAAGTACGGCCAGTTGGGTAAGCGGGCAGATTCGGATAAGTAAACGGAGGGATATACGGATCATTCCAGGGATCGAGTACGAGCGTACTGAGCGGATCGGCGATGCGCAGGGCGCCGTCAACCAGATACTGAAAGCGTACAGGCTCTCCGGGCGGAATATTCTGCAGATCAATCCAGAAGGTATTGCCGTCGAGACTCTTGCGCATCTGGAACGCCGGCGCGGGGGCCCAGTCGTTAAAGTCGCCAATCACATACACAATCTGCTTGCCCGGAGCGTACAGCGACAGGCGTACGCTGCCCGCAGTGAGTTGCGTGATACCGTTTTTGGTACCTGCGGGTGGGTCCTGAGCGGGCAGATTATCCGGTACGATATAGGTGAAGGAGGCTGTGTCGCGCTCGTTGCCGGCTACCGCCACAGCGTGTACCTGGTGAAAACCTCCGGTCGAAACCGTCAGTGTTTTTTGAAGCAGTTCGGTATTG
>CAILQK010000407.1 GCA_903836265.1 uncultured Bacteroidota bacterium
ACGCGCCATCGCCGTTTTTGCGGCGGTACTGCACCCGGATCAGCTCCAGATCAGCATCATTCCGATCATATTCATTCAGCGTGATGAACAAAATGTTACCATCAGCCGGCGTCAGCACCCAGTTTTGCAGCGGGAAGCCGATATCAATCGGGCTGCAGGGCTCGAGGAAGAAAACATCCAGGTCTATCTGCTCGAAAAACGGCTCCGGGGGCCAGTCGCCGTTGTTGAGCGCGTCGTACCGGACACCCTCACAGTCGGCAATGGCGTACATCGCCAGATTCTCGTACGCAAATGCGTTCGGGCCACGTTCCACTGTCACGATGACCTCCTGAGACTGATTGGGGCCAACGAGGAATGTTCCGGTCGGACTGTTGGTGCCCTGTACCTTCACGATGGCACCGTCAGGGTTGGTGGCATTATACAGCGCCAGCGTGTAGTAGCGCCAGTCTTCCGACTGACTGGTATTGCCCAGATTAAACTTGAACACAGCGGCATCATTCATAGGTACATTCACCGCTACCTGTCTGTCAACCGTGAGGTCAAGACCATCACGAGGCTGCGTTTTGGGCTCGTGCGGGCACGACGACTGGCCTGAAACCAGATCAAATACAGGTGTACCATACACACGGTCTTTTTTGATATTCACCGTAAAGTTATCGCCCACATCATCGTCGGCCAGCGAGAAGCCAACCGTACGCGATTTGGAAGCAGAGTTGCCCACAGAGGCGCTTTCTTCCGTACTGAAATTCATCGCCAGACCGGCAGATACACCAAAACCGTTGACACGAACACCAAATTCAGTAGAAAAACCAGTGCTGAAATTCTGTGTCCAGGAAGTAGTGTTTGACTGACTGACCTCGGTTGTTTCTGACTCTGAATACGTCACATTGGAGTCAAAGGATATATTTTTGGAAAATACTGCCTCTTTGCGATTCTTGGCATTCCTTTCCACTATTTCCTGCCAGCGCTTTGCGCTGGTAGTGTCGCCAATCAATTCCAGCGATGGAATAACGGAATTTAATATCTGGTATTCAGAGTAGATAAACGTAGTAGCAAATCCTTCCGGGAACACGAACAGACCCTTGTCCAGATAAAACTCACAGGTATTTGAATCATACAGCAGTTCATCCGTGATACCGTACAGGAAGTTCATGGCGCCACCCATATACACATCGCCTCCCTGATCGCTGCCCACAATCACATCGCCACTGCCTGTGGAAATATTTTTGGTGGTGGTGATACAGGTTTCCATCTCGGTGGATGAATAGGCCGTTGTGCTGGATTCGATATTGAAACCGAGGTTGGCTGTCACGTTTACTTTCAGCGAAGTGGCAAAAAACGGTGTACCCATGGAGGTCTCTATTTCCGGTCCCAGGTGGGCGGTAATATTTGCGCTCAAATCTTCGGAGTGGCTGGCCGATATAGACCAGTTCTGACAGGTAGTTTCGCCACTTTCCACAAAGGCACTCGAGCCGTCACCCGGAGGATCGTGCAGAATCAGCATTGGAATATCCGGGGAGGTGGATGTGAACGTCGTCTGGCGTGGACGACGACCCAGAACCACGGCATCCAGCGTCTCTGTAGCCTGTTCATCGTGCGCCTCGGCGGTTACCTGCAGAAACTTCTTGTAAGGAGCCGCGATATTGGGCTCCTCTACCCGGAATTTGTGCTCCAGACTGCCCTCGGTCATCAGCGTATCAAACTGATTGAGGTGCGCAATATCGTTATTGATGGTCAGTTTGGCAGTATCCACGTAGCAACGACCGCCATCGTAATCTTCATATACCTTGATGGTCACTTTCTGACTCTCCAGCATACTCAGCATCGGATCGCCGCAGTTATTTGTCGGAAGCGCTGACAGCTCTACATTGGGAGGAGCAAAATAGATGAAATCTGTCGTATCGTTTTCAATCTTCAGATCCACCGTGGCGCCACCCTGTATCTGGAAGTAATTGTAGATAATCGGGTTGGAGTGTTCAATCACGGCTACCGTTACAGAATCAGGCGGTACACCCTCAAATTCAAACTTTCCATTGGTAGGCAGCTGCTTGATCTGCTCGTAACAACCATTCAGGGTAGCTACTTTTACCTTCACGATAGAACCGTCGGGCACCACCGATTTGCGACAGTAACCACCGGCCATCTGTCCGATAACCTTGCGTTTGATCTGGTTGCGGAAAAGAATACCCGCTACCGGTGTTGAAATATTCTCCAGCTCCCAAAAGGCAGGATAGTAGGTATGCTGCTCAAATACAGGCGTCAGTACAACATTGGCGCCAGGTTCGAAATCTGCCGAGAATTTGCCATCTTCATCCGTGAAGATCTGTGGGACGTTGGATCGGCCATTCACCAGAATTTCCACCTTTTTTTGAAAGCAGTTGGTATTTTCAAAGCGAACATAACCACTCACCGGGATGGTGCTCTGATCGGTGAAGTCCACCTCGTCCACACTGGTACTCGAAGGATTCAGCGTAACCAGACGGCTCGACGGGGTAAACAGGTGTGGCTCTTCCTCCGCGATAGCAGCTACCGTACTGTAGGTGGCTCCATGTATAGTACCGTTACCGGTAAGTGAGAAGCCGTAGTCCTTCACCTTCTCACCACTTCCTTCATTGAGCGGGAAGTAGTTCATCAGGTCGCTCCGCTTCAAATCGGTACCCACACTGGCTGCCACCTGCAGATCAGGAAGCGATACCAGACTGCTGTAGAACACCACATCGTCTATCAGACCGGAGAAAAAGTTCACCATCGAGCCGCCGTTGCGACCAGCGCCCATGGTCCATACAGAGCCGCCCGAAAAATCGGAGGCCACCCCGCTGAAGGTGTGAGAGCCCACCAGATCGCCGTTGCGGTACAGCGTAACTGCTGCATCGCTGCTGCCTGACGGCTGGTCTATCACAAAAGCCAGGCGATGAAATCCCATTGTGAGTGCTCCAAAATCGTGCTGGTTGCCGCCCATCTCCAGGATGATATGCCCCGCGTTCAGGTGCAGACCGAAGTGAGTAGTGCCGCCGTTCTGTTTGGTCAGAATGCACTGGTTACCCGAAAAATCGAACGCCTTTACCGTTA
>CAILQK010000408.1 GCA_903836265.1 uncultured Bacteroidota bacterium
ACAATCTCGACAAGATCACGGCACAAAAGACCCAGCTGGAGTTGGAAGTGAGGAGGAGGAACGAGATGCTGGCAGTCAGTGCCCTTATTTTACTGATATTGGGCGTTTCTGTTACTGTCATCTCGGTTCAGTACGTCAGATTGCGCAGATATGTGCGTACACTCTACCGCATGAACGTATCCGAAACGCGCCAGGGGATAGCCGCAGAGTCATCGGTTCCAAACAGCTTTTCACCTGAAAGTCAGGCGTCTTATGAACGATATCAGGCCATTCTGAAATTGCTGACGGAGGACAAGCTGTACCTGGATCCACAGTTGAGTCTTCAGAGACTGGCTACCAAACTCGCCACCAACCAGAAATACCTGTCACAGGCTATCAATGAAAACAGCGGCTCCAATTTCTATGGACTGCTCAAGCAGCTCAGGATCAACGAGGCTCGCAGGTTGATACTTGAAATGGGTACACGGACCAATCTGCAGGTTATTGCAGAAGAAACAGGGTTTGCCAATCGCTACACGTTTACGCGACAGTTCAAGGAAGTTACCGGATTTTCACCCAGTGAATTTGTCAGGCTTGCCGGTACTCAGTCCGGGGAAACATTGAATGATGCTCTGACAGAGCCTGAACAGTTGTGATTTTCCCGGAAATCGATGTAAATTTCCCTTAGAGTAACCGGCAATTCATGTAAACGCACACGTCCCGAAGATTGTGAACTGAACTTTGCTTTCACAATTGTTATCCGTTGTGCCAGGGCAAATCGCCCCGGTGTCAATAACATAATAACAGACGTTGCACATGAAACTCTATGTAACTGTGCCCGAGTTATTCGGGTTCAAAAACTCGCCTCGTGCCCGTGCGCTTGCATTTGTCGCGCTTTGTCTCTTCTGGGGGTCCAATGTTCGTACTCAAACTATTTCGCTCACCGGAAGCAGTATCTTCTGGGTGGCGAACGGACAGGCACTCCAGGCGCCCGACGGATTTGTGGTGACGGGCAATTCCACCAATATCCTTCCCCGTAGCCTGACGTTAAATGACGGTGATGTTTTACTGGGTACACCTTCCGCTGTATATAAGGTGCATGATGTTCCGGCTACTGCCAGTGCTGTATTTTATTCGGCATTTTTAACAGACAAACCCAATGATGCCGGTCTGACGGTTGTGAATGGAGCCTCAGGCACGTCTGATTTCACCCTGAGACTGGACAACCTGACGGCCCTCGGGGATTCGTCGCTGCCAGTGGCCTGGGTAGTTTCCCAGACATCGGGGAGTGGCTTTGGCAACCTGACTTTTACCTGGGGTGCTGATCTTGAGCCGGAGTGGCTCTCACACAAACGGTTATATGTGTATTCGGGCAGTGCCTGGAGTTCACTTCCTGCCGCCAACACCACCGTTGGAATCAGATCCCTGACATACTCGGGCTATACCGGAACCCTGTCGGCTGTACGCTTCGGTATTGCCACTGGCCTTTATGCCTCCGCTACACCTGTTGATCCTGCCTGTACCGGTGGAACAGGATCCATTACCGTTGCCGCTAACGGCGGCTTTGGCGCCCGTACATACAAGCTGGATAACGGTTCGTGGCAGTCAGCCAGTTCATTCACCGGGCTTGCTGCCGGTACATATACCGTATATGTGAAAGATGACCTGGGCGACGAAGTGAGTGTCATGGTGACCGTCACCGACCCGGAGCCGGCCACAGCTTCGGTTACGGGCGAGACCAGCATCTGCTCCGGAGAAAGTACAACCCTTACTGCCTCGGGTGGCACGTCGTACAACTGGAGTGGCGGACTCGGTTCGGGGGCTTCCATTACTGTGTCGCCCAATGCCACCACGACCTACAGTGTTACGGTTACCAATGTCAGCGGTTGTATCGCCACGGCAGCCGTGACGGTTTCTTTCTATGCTGTACAGTCGCCGGTTGTATCGTATGAAGAAATTTCAGGGGTGACCGACAACGACGGCACTGTCTGTGCAGGTGCTGCTGTCGGAGTGACGATATCCGGGGGCACCCGGTACGTATGGTCAGACGGAGGCGAAGCCGGTACACGTTCATTTACTCCGGCCTGTACCACCCCATACGACCTGACAGTTACAGACCCGAACGGGTGTACCTCCACCTCCAGTCTCACTATTACAGTAAATCGTGAGCCGCTTGTGCGTGAGGTTTCCCCGGTTGCCGGAGTTGCCGGTACAGTCATACATATATATGGTGTTGACCTGGAAAACGCTGTCGATGTAAACTTTAACGGGCAACCCGGTCTGAATCTGACACGATTTGGGAATACGCATATCACAGCGACACTGCCATTTTCGGGCGCATTGCAGCAGGTGACACTACTGTCGCCCTGTGGAGATGTCAGTGTGCAGATCAGTACGCCTGCGATAGCCTCTTTCACGCCCGGGGCCGGTGGCGTTGGTACGATTGTCACACTGACGGGCTCCAGCCTTGACAAAATAGTGTCTGCCAGCGTGGGTGGCGTTGAGGCCGTCATACTGTCGCGCTCTGCCACCTCTGCCAAAATAATGGTAATGCCGGGTGCTGTTACCGGTACCGTGGCTGCATCCTCCGCCTCCGGTACTATTTCTGCTTCATCAACTTTTACTGTTAATCCGACACCTTACCCTTATTTCCAGCAGGGATCAAAACTCGCTAACAACAGCGTCAACGCGACACAAGGTTCGTCAGTCACGGTGAGTGCCGATGGCAATACTGCTGTCATCGGAGGCCCCGGCGACAACTCCGGCGTTGGCGCTGCCTGGGTTTATACTCGTTCCGGTACAGCATGGTCGCTTCAGAGCAAACTGGTCGGAACTGGCAATACGGGTGCATCGAAGCAGGGTACTTCGGTGGCCGTCAGTGCCGATGGCAATACTGTGGTGGTTGGCGCTCCGGGCGACAACTCCGGCGCAGGGGCTGTATGGGTATTTACCCGCAGTGGAACTGTCTGGACACAGCAGGGTGGCAAACTGATGGGGACCGGTGCTGTCGGGCCGGCACAGCAGGGTTTTCAGACGGCTGTCAGCGGCGATGGCAACACACTGGCCATCGGCGGCTATGCCGACGACAGCTATGCAGGCGCTGTATGGACTTTCGTACGCTATGGTAATGTATGGGCCCAATTTGGCGAAAAATTCGTCGGTGCCGGCGCCAGTGGCAAGGCACGTCAGGGCTCATCGGTGTCGCTCAATGAAGATGGTACGCGCCTGATTGAAGGCGGATATCAGGACAATAACCGTCAGGGCGCCGTGTGGGTATATAGTCGCTCCGATTGCGGGTGGATACAACTTGGATCCAAACTGGTTGGTACTGGCGGTACCGGACAAGCATGGCAGGGCTACTCCGTGTCGCTGAGTGCTGATGGCAATACCGCAGTGGCAGGTGGTCCGAACAATAACGCGCTGGCGGGCGCTACGTGGATATATACGTATGTGGCAGGTGCCTGGACGCAGCAGGCGCGCCTGCTGGGTACCCAGGCGGCTGGCGCCGCTCGTCAGGGTACATCCGTGACGTTGAGTGCGGATGGCAATACTGTCATGACTGGCGCCCTGGCCGATGACGGCAACAAGGGAGCGGTATGGGTATTTAAAAAAACAGGGGCCCAATGGGCTCAGCAGGGTGCCAAAATAAAGGGAACCAATGCTGTTGGAGCTGCGAAACAGGGCAGTGCCGTTTCGGTGAGTGCTACCGGGCATACGGCACTGATCGGTGGGCCAACCGATAACAGCAACAAAGGCGCTTTTTGGGTTTATGTGCCTCAGACAATCATCCCGGCCATACAACAGGCAGCCTTCGAAGAACGCCATGAAACTCAAATCAGTGGATTTCGTCTGGACCAGAACAATCCCAATCCGGCTGCGGGTAAAACGGTCATACCCTTCTGTCTGCCAGAAGCATGTGAGGTTGAGTGGAAAATTACTGACGCGAGTGGTCGGGTAATACAGTCGCTGAAACGGGTCTATCCGGCCGGGGAGAATACCGAGTCCTTTGAACTGAGCGGCTGCGATGGTATGTACTGGTACAGTATCAGAACACAACAAGGGGTGCTGACGAGAAAAATGCTGATCGTCGGGCATTAAACTTCGAAACAGATTCACGGCCCCTTGTCAACATAACAAAATACAATCATGAAAAAGAGAGAACGCATTCATCTGGCGATTATTATTGCAGTATCCAGTCTGTCGGCCAGTCTGTTGCCAGCCCAGGTAGTGGTGGGTGGTGGTACTCCCGATGGATCGGCGGTACTGGAAGTTCAGAGTACCGTTGGCGGAGTATTGTTCAACCGCCTGACAACGGCGCAGCGCGATGCCATTGTTGCACCGGCCACCAGCCTGACCGTTTACAATACCGATACCCACTGCCTTGAGGTGAATGTCGGTACAACGTCAACCCCCGAATGGGGACAGATCAACTGCCGTCCCGGTACGATTTCCTCGCTCGATTGTGCCGGCGTTACAGCAACGGGCACACTGGCTGCCGAACTGTCGGCTTCCGGTGTAACAATAAGCGTACCCTATACCGGAAGTGATGGTGGCAGCTATTCGCGCAAAGTAGTGGCATCTGCCGGCGTTACCGGTCTGATTGCTACGCTTGTTGCCGGCAACTTTGCTGTGGGCGCGGGAACTTTGTCGTTCACGGTAACGGGTATCCCCGGCGTTGCCGGCACTGCCACATTTTCCCTGAATATTGGTGGACAAACCTGTGATGTGAACATGACGGTAGCTCCGCCGCCGACCTGTCGGGCAAAAGTGGATGCTGTCAACTACAAGAATTTTATGTGCTACAACCTCGGCGCAGCCAATACAAGTGCCGATCCGTTTACGCCGAGCTGGGAAATCAACGGTGGCTACTGGCAGTGGGGCCGTCTGGTACAGGCGGCAGCCGGGCCTGCCGGCTCTGGTTACGGTCAGGCCAATGATGGGGCAGTAATCGGCTGGAATACAATGAATGCTCCCGACGGATCCTGGTCAGACGCCTCCAAAACCGCCAACGATCCCTGCCCTTCGGGTTATCGGTTACCATCAAGGGCACAGTGGGAAGGTGTGGTTGCTCATAATACAATAACTAATGAAGGCTCCTTTTCAATCAGTGCAACCAATTATGGTTCAGGAAAGAAATTTGGCAACAGCCTGATGCTGCCGTCGGCCGGTAACAGAAACTCCGGCAATGGCGCGCTGGAGGTTCGTGGCTATCTCGGCTATTATTGGAGCAGTACCGGCTTCGCCTGGTACCTGGGCTTTGACTATGGCAATGCTTTCAATACCAGCGGCAACCGCACGAACGGGCGATCTGTGCGCTGTATTGAGGAGTAGTTCGCCAGGCAGATTCTTTTGCTATTCCCGCTGGTATCATATTGCGGCTGGAACAGCGGTAAATCCAAACAATTTTCAAAAAGGCCACAGTTTCGCTGAAAAATCGTCTGTATGGCCTTTCGCATATTGAAAACGAAGAAAAAATGAGAAAAATAATCACATTTCTGACGGTTTATATGCTGTCTGTATTGCCAAACATGCTTTGTGCGCAGATAACTGTGGGTGGTACAGTTCCGGACAACTCCGCCAGCCTCGATATGCAGAGTGCTACCCGGGGATTTCTGCTCCCCCGGATGACCACTGCCGACCGCAACAGTATTGTCAGTCCTGCCACGGGGCTCATGATTTTCAACACCGGCACGCTCTGTATGGAAATCAATCAGGGTACGCCGGTCAGTCCGGAATGGTCGAGAGTTTCCTGCCGGGAGGGAGAAATTTCCTCACTGAATTGTGGCGTTGCCAGCGTATCCGGTTCGGAAATAGCGATTCCCTATACAGGCGGTAACGGTGGGGTATATACTGGTCAGACAGTAACATCCACGGGTGTTGCCGGATTGACTGCCACCTTGTCTGACGGCAACTTTATGATCGGGGATGGCAGTCTTGTCTGGAACCTGGCGGGTAATCCCTCTGCTGCTGGTACGGCAAATCTGGTACTGGAAGCTGGTACGCAAGTGTGCACAGTGAATGTTGTGGTTGTA
>CAILQK010000409.1 GCA_903836265.1 uncultured Bacteroidota bacterium
CATAATCTCCTGTCTCCGGATTGGGGACAGAAGTCAGCCAGTCCAGACTGCCGTCCGGCCGTGCAATAAAACCGTCCAGGCTTGTGGCGATATATAAGACCGTCTTGAACACTTGTTTCCTACAACCCCATCAGCAACACCTCGATTCCCAGCGACACCTCGTCGTTCAGTTCCACTTTCTCTCCTGCCACCTGCTCTTCGAGCACCAGCTCGTCGGCCAGCACCTCCGATTTGATGTAATCGCCAAACCGGGCCACCGGGGCAGCGATTGACGGGTGATTTTCCAGCTTCACGTAGATACGATCGGTCACGCTGAAGTTTTTATCCTTCCGGGCGTTCTGTATGCGGTTTACCAGATCGCGGGCCAGTCCCTCCGCTACCAGTTCATCGTTGAGGGTTACATCCAGTGCAACGGTTACGGAACCGTCAGTGGCTGTCTTCCAGCCGGGCAGATCTTCCGTTTTGAGCACCACATCCTCCGGTGTGATGGAGTAGGTATTTTCACCGACAGCAACGTCTGTTTTCCCTTCTTTTTCGAGGCGACTGATATCCGAATTGGTCCAGCTTTCGATGATGGCAGCCACCGCCTTCATGTCCTTGCCGCACTTGGCGCCCAGGGTTTTGAAGTTGGCCTTCCCTGATTTGCTGAGCAACCCGGATGAATCGGTCACGTATTCCAGTTCTTTCACGTTGATTTCACTGAGAATCAACTCGCGCACGCCGTCCACCTCTGCGATGAATGACTCATCGAGAACGGGCAGGAGCAACTTCTGGAGTGGCTGTCTTACGCGCAGTTTTTCTTTTTTGCGGATGCTGAGTGCCAGCGAGCAGATACGCTGTGCGTAATCCATTCTCTTTTCCAGCGTCTCGTCAATTTTGGACGCATCGGGCGCCACCAGATCAGTCAGGTGTATGGATTCGTGCCGGAGTGGCGTGTTGCCGGCCCGTGCCTGTTCGCGAACCGGAGCCGTCAGGTTGCGGTACATCCAGTCGGAGAAGAAAGGCGCCAGTGAGCTCATCAGCTGGAGCGTAACCTGCAGGCACTCCCACAACGTCTGGTAGGCAGCCTCCTTGTCATCGTTCATTTCTCCTTTCCAGAAACGGCGGCGTGAAAGGCGGATATACCAGTTGGACAGGTGGTCATCTACAAAGTTCTCGATGGCGCGGGCAGCCCGGGTAGGCTCGTACTGATCCATCTCGCGGCGGTATTCCGCCACAAGCGAGTACAGCTTCGAGATAATCCAGCGATCCAGTTCGCTGCGTTTCTCATAAGGGAATATCTGCTGCTCGTCAATAGTCCAGCCATCGAGATTGGCATACAGTGCAAAGAAGTTGTAGGTATTGTAGAGTGTTCCGAACAGCTTGTTGCGCGTTTCAACAATACCCTCAAGGTTGAACTTCAGGTTATCCCACGGCGATGCATTCGACATCATATACCAGCGGGTGGCATCGGCGCCATGGGCAGCGAGGGTTTCAAACGGATCCACCACATTCCCCTTCGATTTGGACATTTTGTTACCCTCCTTGTCGAGCACCAGTCCGTTAGACACTACGTTTTTATAGGCAACCGAATCGAAACACATCACGGCGATGGCGTGAAGGGTATAAAACCAGCCACGGGTCTGGTCAACGCCCTCCGCAATAAAATCGGCCGGGAAGTTACGCCCGAACGTTTCCTGATTTTCAAAAGGGTAATGCCATTGCGCGTAAGGCATGGCACCGGAATCGAACCAGACGTCAATCAGGTCCAGTTCCCGGCGCATGGGCCTGCCGGAGGGCGAAACCAGTACCACCTCATCAATGTAGGGGCGGTGCAGGTCGGCTGGCGCCTGCTGATTCAGTCCGAGTTGTGCGTTGGCCTGTTCGATACCGGCACGCA
This sequence comes from uncultured Bacteroidota bacterium, assembly GCA_903836265.1. Classification (GTDB taxonomy): domain Bacteria; phylum Bacteroidota; class Bacteroidia; order Chitinophagales; family Saprospiraceae; genus M3007. The sequence continues at coordinate 1,880 of CAILQK010000409.1, forward strand.
GCTCTTCCACAGAGCCGATACAAATCTCTTCTTCTCCGTCTTCCGTGCGCCACACAGGCAGCGGTACGCCCCAGTAGCGGGAGCGGGAGAGGTTCCAGTCCTGCAAGTTTTCCAGCCACTGCCCGAAGCGACCGCTTCCGGTACTTTCCGGTTGCCAGTTGATGGTTTTATTCAGTTCGGCCATGCGCTCTTTGGAGGCGGATGCCCGGATAAACCAGGAGTCGAGCGGGTAATAGAGCACGGGCTTGTCGGTACGCCAGCAGTGCGGGTAGTTGTGTGCGTATTTTTCGATTTTGAACGCCTTGTTGTCTTCTTTCAGGCGCAGGGCAATCAGCAGATCGGTGGGCTTGAAATCCTTGTCGGAAGTAACCTCTTTCGGGTAGTACTCGGCTTTCACATAGCGCCCGCCGAACTCTTCGCCCAGTTCCGGGACAAAGCGCCCCTGACGATCCACCAGCGGGAACGGCAGTTCAGGGCTTTTCTCG
>CAILQK010000410.1 GCA_903836265.1 uncultured Bacteroidota bacterium
TACACTTCACCAACCGGTATCGGTGTTTCCTGCATCACCACCTTGAAGTGATAAATGAGTGCCTCCATCTTGGTATAGACATCCGGTTTTTCCGGCAGATAGAAAGCGGGTACATCGGCATGGTACGGGCCTTCAGGCAGATTGTCATACGCCTGGTGTATAATCCGCAGACTCTGACGAATCTCCTCCTGACGCACTATAAAGCGGTCATAGGTGTCGCCCTGGGTACCGATGGGCACGATGAAGTCGAAGTCCTCGTAACTGCTGTACGGGTTCATCACACGAATATCGTAATCAACGCCGGCAGCGCGCAGGTTGGCGCCGGTGAAGCCGTATTCCATGGCGCGTTCGGCGGAAATGGGTCCGGCACCGATACAGCGATCCATAAAGATACGGTTGCGCTCAAGCATGCTGTTGAACTCCTCGAACCTGGCCGGAAATCCTTTAAGGAAGTCGCGCAGTTTGGCGTGGAAGGCGGGTGTAAAATCGCGCTCCATGCCGCCGATACGGCCGATATTGGTGGTCAGTCGTGCGCCGCACACCTCTTCGAACATCTCATAGATGCGCTCGCGCTCCTGGAACATATACGTGAAGCCGGTAAGTGCTCCGGTATCCACGCCGATGACCGCATTGCATACGAGGTGGTCGGCGATGCGGGAGAGTTCCATGATAATCACGCGCATGTACTGTGCGCGCTTGGGAATCTCGCAGTTGATCAGCTTCTCGACCGTCATGTGCCATCCCATGTTGTTAATGGGAGAAGAGCAGTAGTTCAGGCGATCAGTGATGGGCGTTATCTGATTGTAGGGCCTGCGTTCGGCGAGTTTTTCGAAAGCGCGGTGGATATAACCGATAGTCGGCTCGGCGCTGACGATTTTTTCGCCGTCCATTTTCAGGACGTTCTGGAAGATACCGTGGGTAGCGGGGTGCGTCGGACCCAAATTGAGGGTGGCGAGTTCCCCGTCCAGATTATCGAGGGAAGAGAAATATGATTGGACTTGCATTGCAGCCTTGGTTAGTCAATTAATCTCGTTTCGAAGGACTGTCCGTAGTGACCATCGCGACCAAAGTAGCGGTCGTCTTTGTCGGTACGGGTGCCGTCTTCCAGTTTATATTCCTTGCGCATCGGGAATGCATCCAGATCATCCACATTCAGGATACGGCGCAGATCCGGGTGTCCCGTGAATATGATTCCAAAGAAATCGTATTCCTGGCGTTCCATCCAGTTGGCCGTTGCCCAAAGGTTGGTTACAGTCGGCACATTGGCATCTGCGACGGGGAAGAAAAACTTGACGCGGATGCGGATGTTTTTGATCCAGTTGTGGAGATGGTAGACGATACCCAGCTCCTGTCCGGCGTTATCCGGGTAGTGAATACCGCAGAGGCTGGTCAGGAAGTTGAAACCGAGCTGTTCATCATCGCGGAGCAACTGCAGGAGATTCCACACCTGATCGCGGGTGGTGTGTATATTGATGATGCCGTCAATTGCAGTTTCGTAAGAAACGACTGCGCCGGGCATTTTTTGTTCGATTCGCTCGAGAATGAGTTCGTACATGACTGTATTTCGATTGTGTTAACCGCCGATCTGGTATTTGTCGAGCAGGTGCTGATACTCCGGAGAGTAGCGGCGACGCATGGTTTCGTGTTTGACGAGCTCCTGAATTTTCAGCACACCGTCAATAATCTGTTCGGGGCGTGGCGGGCAACCGGGCACATAGACATCAACCGGTATGACTTTGTCAATCCCTTGCAGAACAGAGTACGTGTCGAAAATACCGCCCGAGCAGGCGCAGGCACCCACGGAGAGTACCCATTTGGGCTCGGCCATCTGGGTGTACACCTGTTTGAGAATAGGTCCCATTTTCTTGGAAATAGTACCCATTACCATCAGCAGGTCGGCCTGACGGGGAGAAAACGAGAGGCGTTCCATACCGAAACGGGCGAGGTCGTAGTTGGCACCCATAGTCGCCATGAATTCGATACCGCAGCAGGAGGTAGCGAATGGAAGCGGCCATATGGAGTTGGCCCTGGCCATACCGAGTACTTTTTCAACGGTGGTGAGCTGGTAGCCCTCCCCCATGTAACCCTCCAGCACTTCTGCTTTACTGATCGTTGGTGCGCTCATAGATCTGTTTTTGTTCTTTTAGCGGTTAATGGATGGTTTACTTGTCCCA
>CAILQK010000411.1 GCA_903836265.1 uncultured Bacteroidota bacterium
AATGCTTGTACTGTTTTTCGCGGTATCGGCCAAAGCACAGGACTATCCTGTTTACGACCCCAATTCCATTGATGTCCCCTATAAAAAGTTCACCCTTTCCAACGGACTTCGCCTGATTGTTCATGAAGATCACAAGGCTCCGATCGTGGCAGTGAATATCTGGTATCACGTGGGCTCCAAAAATGAGTTGCCCGGCAAATCAGGATTCGCACACCTGTTTGAGCACCTGATGTTCAACGGTTCGGAGAACTTCAACAAAGACTATTTTCAGGCGCTGGAAGCGATCGGTGGCACAGATCTGAATGGAACAACCAACGACGATCGCACCAACTACTTCCAGAATATTCCGGTGGGTGCCCTCGACCAGGTTCTGTGGCTTGAAAGCGACCGCATGGGTCACCTGCTGGGTGCTGTTGACCAGGCCAAACTCGACGAACAGCGCGGGGTGGTGCAGAACGAAAAACGTCAGGGTGAAAACCAGCCGTACGCCCGTGGCTGGGATATCATGCAAAAGGCAGCATATCCGCCGCATCACCCGTATGGCCATACTGTTATTGGCGAGATGGAAGACCTTAACGCCGCATCCATTGATGATGTGCACAACTGGTTCAAATCATATTATGGCGCAGCCAACGCGGTCGTTGTCATCGCAGGTGATATCACCACAGATGCCGCGTATGAAAAAGTACTCAAATACTTCGGAAATATTCCCGCCGGTCCGGTAATCCAGCGTCCTGAAGTGGATGTCGCCAAACGTACAGGCAGCAAACGCCTTCACTATCAGGATCGAGTGCCCGAATCCCGTATCGTCATCTCATGGAATACACCGGAATGGGGCAACAAGGAAAATGCTGCGCTGGATATTGCTGCATCAGTGTTGTCGAACGGAAAAACAAGCCGTCTCTACAAAAAACTGGTGTATGAAAAGCAGATCTGTACATCTGCTTCCTGCTTCAACGGGCCGTCCGAAATTGGTGGTACCTTCAGTGTTATCTGTAACGTGAAAAAGGGCAAAACGGTGGAGGAAGTGGAAGCGGCAGTGCGTGAAATCTTCGCCGAGTTCATGCAGAACGGCCCCACGGAAGAAGAGATGCGCCGTGTAAAGGCTTCCTACTTCGCCGGTTTCATCAAAGGGCTCGAGCGTATTGGCGGCTTCGGCGGCAAAAGTGATCTGCTCGCCGAAAACGAAGTATTCGGCGGTTCTCCCGATTTTTACAAGACGTACAACAACTGGCTCAACAGTATTACGGCTGAAGAAGCAAGACTGGCAACCCGCAAATGGCTGTCTGACGGCGATATGACGCTTGTTTGCGATCCGTTTCCCGAATACTCAGTCACAGGACAGGAAGCCGACCGGAGCAAGGTACCCGAAGTTGATACCAAAATGGCCACTGCTTTCCCCGATGTTCAGCGCGCAACGCTGAAAAACGGAATGAAGGTGGTACTTGCCCGCCGTTCAGAAAGTCCGACCATTTCTGCCAATCTGGTATTCGATGCCGGTTTCTGCACCGACAAATTCGGAGGAAAGCTCGGACTGGCACGTCTGGCCATGGACATGCTCGATGAAGGTACCAGATCGCTCAACTCGCTGCAGATCAACGAACGCCTGCAGCTCCTTGGCGCCAGTCTGGGTACATCAAGCGATATTGACAACTCGTATGTCAGTCTGAACGCGCTGAAACAGAGCCTCGACCTGAGCCTCGACCTGATGGCTGATGTGGTGCTCAACCCGTCGTTCCCCGATGCCGACTTCAAACGCCTGCAGACACAGCAACTCAGTGGCATACAGAACGAGAAAAAAAGTCCGCAAAGCATGGTCATGCGTGTAATGCCAACCCTGCTGTATGGAGAAAACCACCCTTACGCCATGCCAATGAGCGGATCCGGCGAGGAAAATACAGTGAGCAGCATCACACTTGATGACATTAAAGGATTCCACGGTCGCTGGCTCCGGCCGAATAACGCCACGTTTGTAGTTACCGGTGATATTTCTATCGAGGAGCTCGTGGCAAAACTCGAGAAGCGGTTCGGAACGTGGCAAAAAGCAGAAATTCCCGGAAAGAATATACCTGAAGTGAAGGCTGCTTCCACTACGGGCAAGATATTCCTGATAGATCGTCCGGAAAGCCAGCAGAGTGTGATTCTGGCGGGCTACCTCACAAAACCTTACGGCCAGATGGACGAAGTGGCGCTCGAGCAGATGAACAATGTGCTGGGTGGTGATTTCACCAGCCGTATCAATATGAATATTCGCGAAGACAAACACTGGTCCTATGGCACACGCTCATTTATCCGCAATACCCGCGGACAGCGTCCGTTCCTGATTTCGGCTCCGGTACAAACCGACAAAACGAAAGAGAGTATTCAGGAAATAGCCAAAGAGCTGAACATGTTCGTTGGCGACAGGCAGATAACGCAGGCAGAGTTCGATAAAACCAGACAAAACACCGTACTGAGTATGAGCGGACAATGGGAAACCAATGCGGCAGTAACAGGAAGTCTGCTTGATGTGGTTCGATATAACCTCCCCGATGATTACTGGAAAAAGTACAGCTCCCGGGTACAGTCGCTTCAGCTGAAAGATGTACAGTCGCTGGCAAAATCCATGGTTCAGCCGGGTAATGTGGGCTGGTTCATGGCTGCTGATGCTGCAAAGGTAAAGAGCGGGTTGAGCGAACTCGGAATGGAAGTGATACAGATAGATGCCAACGGCAGGGTGGTGGAGAAAAAGCTGTAATCGCCAAACCGAAGTTTATTCGCCGGAAGTACTGAAATTCCGTTCACCGGCGTACACTTAGTGTAAAATTTAACAGGGGCTGCTCCGGAAGATAATTTCGCCGGCGCAGCCTCTTTTTTTATCGTTTTGAGCCCATAATGCTGCCTGAATTCAGAAAAAAGATTGTGATAATTTTTGGAATGAAAATTTTTGATTGGGTATATGCTTTGAATTATTGTATTTTGTTTGAAATTGCGCCCTGAAAACCGTTGGACACCTTTGTGGCGTCAAATTTGGTCTGACGGCAATTTTCAAGCATCTTTTATTAAATTGTTAACCAACCATTCTACAAGTATGATGCAAAAGTCATTTACCCTGCTTGGGCGGATGTTCTGGATGATGGCATTTCTGCTGGTCACCAATACATTGCTCGCACAAGGTCGCCGCGTCACCGGTACGGTTGCCGATGCTGATGGCCCGCTCCCCGGCGCAACTGTCGTGGAAAAAGGCTCCACCAACGGCGCTACTACCGATGTGAACGGCAATTTTGCCATTACGGTGCAGGGTAGCAACCCTGTTCTGGTTATTTCCTACACTGGCTATCAGACTACCGAATTGGGAATTGGTACGCAGACTACCATCAGCGTGCTCCTGCAGCCCAGTTCAACGGTTCTCTCCGACCTCGTCGTAACAGGTTACACTGTTGAGACGCGCAAACAGACAACCAGCGCGGTAGCTACAGTCAAAACCCGCGATCTCGCCGCTGTACCAACCGGTAACGTGGAGCAGCAGCTCCAGGGCCGCGTGAGTGGTCTGACCGTAATTACCAACGGTCAGCCCGGCACAAGCAGCCAGGTGCGTATCCGCGGATTTGGCTCTTTCTTCGGCAACCAGCCTCTGTATGTGGTTGACGGTGTACCCACGCAGAATATTGATTTCCTCTCTCCGGAGGATATCGAGAATACCACTGTCATGAAAGATGCATCTTCAGCATCTATCTACGGTGCCCGTGCTGCGTCAGGTGTGATCGTTATCACCACCAAAAAAGGCGCCAAGAAGCCTCAGCGCATGCAGGTTCACTATGATGCCATCGTTGGTTCTACCAACCCGGGTACAGGCGCCGAGGTGCTGAACCCGCAGGATCAGGCCGACTGGACATGGGTTGCACTCAAAAATGCAGGTCTTCCAACTTCTCACCCGCAGTATGGCAGTGGCGCTTCCGCTACACTGCCCGACTTTATCAATGTGGGCGGCCAGGCCGGTCTCTCTTCATCTCAGGTTAACCTCGATGCAGAACTCGCCAAGTACAACGTGAATGCCGACAACGGCCCGATCTATCAGGTGGTTCGTTCCAACAGGGAAGGTACCGACTGGTACGATGCCATCACTCGTACTGCTCCGATGACCCGTCACAACCTGGGCTTCAGCGGTTCTACTGAAAGCGCTCGTTACTACGTAGGCATGAGCCTCCAGAACCAGTCTGGTATCCTGTTGTACAACGACTTCAAGCGTTATACTTTCCGTTCCAACACGGAATTTGACGTGTTCAAAAACTTCCGCATCGGACAAAACCTGCAGTTCACATACCGCCAGGTGCTCGGTCAGCTGGGTGGTGGCAATGGTGCCAACGTGGCCCAGGACGAAAACCCGATTCTCGGTGCTTTCCGTATGCCAACGATCATCCCGGTTTATGACGAGCTCGGCGGCTACGCAGGTACTGCGGCCAAGGGCTTCAATAACCCGCGTAACCCGGTTGCTGAACGCGATGCCGTTCGCGACAACCGCGGACAGACACTGGCTGGTTTCGGCAACATCTACGCCGAGTACGATCTGCTCCCGGGCCTGACGCTCCGCTCAAGCATTGGTGGCAATATCTACAATTTCGGTGGTTACGGTTTCTCCCGCCGTTCTTACGAGAACTCGGAGAACAACTCCAGTTTTGGCTACTCCGAGTACTACGGCAATGGCTACTCATGGGTGTTCACCAACACTGCCAACTTCAAGCGTACGTTCGGTGATCACAGCCTCGAGGCACTCGTAGGTCAGGAAGCACTCACCGACGGCCGCGGCCGCTCAATCAATGCATCCGGTCTGGATCCGTTCTCAACAGATCCTTCCTACATCACGATGAGCACGGTATCCAACCGCGTTGTGAACAGCTTCAACAACACATACTGGAACTACTCTTCTCTCTTCGGCCGTGTACACTATGGCCTGAAAGACAAGTACTACGTTACAGGTGTTCTGCGTCGCGACGGTTCCTCACGCTTTGGTTCCAGCACGCGCTTCGGTGTATTCCCGGGTGTGTCTGCCGCCTGGCGCGTGTCCGGCGAAGAGTTCATGAAAGATATTTCCTGGCTCGACGACCTGAAAATCCGCGGTGGCTGGGGACAAATGGGTAACGACAACCCGGTTAACCCTGCCAACCAGTACAGCCTGTTCGCAGCAAGCCTCGGCCTCGCTGCCTACGATATCAACGGTTCCAACAGCAACGTTGCCAACGGTTTCTATCAGAGCCAGGTGGGCAACCCGAATGCAAAATGGGAAGTGAGCACCACCTCCAACGTGGGCTTCGAAGCACTGCTCTGGAAAGGCAAACTCGACGTTATCGTTGACCTGTGGCAGAAACGCACAACCGACCTGCTCTTCAACCCGCCGCTCGCAAACGTCCTCGGCGGTTTCGCAAGCGCTCCGTTCAGGAACGTGGCTGAAATGCTGAACCAGGGTATTGACCTCCAACTCGTGAACAAAGGCAAGCTCACCTCCAAGGTTGGCTACGAACTCACACTGACAGGTTCATTCCTGAAGAACGAAATCGTGAAAATTGACGAAGGTCTTGACTACTTCGACGTAAGCCCTGCTTCCAACCGTCTGGCCGGTACTATGGTCCGCAACCAGGTTGGTTACTCTATCTCTGCATTCTATGGCTACCAGGTAGAGGGTCTGTTCCAGTCTCAGGCCGAAATTGATGCCGCTCCAACACAGGACGGTGCCGGTGTTGGCCGCTTCCGCTACGCCGACCTCAATGGTCTGGATGCAAACGGAAACCTGACAGGTGCTCCTGATGGCAAAATTGACGCCGCCGACCGTACTTACATCGGCAGCCCGGTTCCGAAGTTTACAGGTGGCGCCAACCTCAAACTGACTTTCGGTCAGTTCGATGTGGAAACCTACATGTACACGTCCATCGGAAACAAAATTTTCCACTTGGCCAAGTGGTTCACCGATTTCTACCCCTCGTTCAAGGGCGCAGCTATCGGTGCACGTGTAACAGACTCCTGGTCCACTTCCAATACAGGTTCACAGAACCCGATCTTCGAAGACGTGTCCAACTTCAGTACCAACACACAGCCTAACTCCTGGTATGTGGAAGACGGTTCTTTCTTCCGTCTCCAGAACCTGTCACTGGGCTACACACTGTCAGGTGACGCCATGAAGCGCATCGGCGTTTCCCGCGCACGCGTGTTTGCTTCGGCCAACAACCTGATCACTATCACCAAATACCAGGGCCTCGATCCAAGCGTAGGTGGCGCAGTTGATACCAACTTCGGTATTGACGTGGGTAACTACCCGATCACACGCAGCGTTATGCTCGGTCTTGGCGTTACTTTCTAATTGAGTCGTGAACCAATTGGTTTAACAAAAAAACACAACACTAAATATGAAAAATCTGACGAACAAAATATTGGGCCTGGGGATCCTTGCTCTGTCCGCCAATTTGTTCCTTAGCTCTTGCGCAGATGATTTTCTGGAGGTGTCGCCCACGGCCTCAGCTACAGAAAGCGTGTTGAGCTCCAAAAAAGGTCTCGAAGGCCTGCTGATCGGAAGCTACAGCGTTCTGACCGGCCGCGACCAGCTTTTCTATTCCGGTTTCGGCAACTGGGTGCACGGTTCTATCCTCGGCGGCGAAGCCAACAAGGGTACCAACGGTGGCGACCAGGCTGTGGCCAATCCGGTACAGCGCTTCGAAACACTCCCGAACAATGATCTGCCAGCTCAAAAATGGCGTATCTGCTTCGAAGGCGTTTCCCGCTGCAATCAGGTGCTGCGCGTGGTTGAGGTATCAACTGACCCGAACGTCACCGACGAAGACAAGAAGCAACTCAGGGCAGAAGCACGCTTCCTGCGCGGCTACTACTACTTCGAACTGCGCCGTCTCTTTGGCAGCGTTCCTTTCATTGACGAAACCATGGACCCGGATGTAGCCCTGAAAGTACGCAACGATGCGGATATCTATCCAAATATCGAAGCTGATTTTCAGTTCGCAGCCGACAACCTGCCTGCTACCCAGGCCGCTATCGGCCGCGCAAACAGCTGGGCCGCCAAGGCTTACCTCGCCAAGGTTTATCTCTATCAGAAAAAATATGCCGAAGCCAAAAATCTGTTCACAGATGTAATCAACAACGGCAAAACTTCAGGTGGAGCTTCCTACGACCTGCTGCCCAACTACGCCGATGTGTTCAAACCTGAATTCGAAGCAGGCCCTGAGTCTGTTTTCGCTTCTCAGTCTGCTGTAAACACCGGCTCAACAGCCAATGCAAACGGCGAACACGTACTTAACTTCCCGTACAATACAGGCTCCGATGGCCCTGCCGGCTGCTGCGGCTTCTTCCAGCCAAGCTTCGACCTGGTAAACTCTTTCCGTACTTCCAATGGCCTCCCGCTGCTCGACAACTCGTACAACAGCGCTGCCAACGAAATCAAGAGTGACTTCGGTCTGAAATCTGCCGATCCGTTCACTCCGGATGCCGGTACGGTTGACCCGCGCCTCGACCACTCTGTTGGTCGCCGCGGTATCCCTTACCTCGACTGGATTGATCACCCCGGTGACAACTGGATTCGTGACCAGGCCTACGCCGGTCCGTACTCTCCGAAGAAGTTCGTATTCTACAAAGGCACTCAGGGCACTTTCACCGACGGTTCCTCCTGGACTCGCGGCTGGACTGCCATCAACCAGCCGCTGATGCGCTTCGCCGACGTACTGCTCATGGCCGCTGAAGCTGAAATCGAAGCCGGAAGCCTCGAAAAGGCGCGCGAATATGTGAACCGCGTGCGTACACGCGCAGCCAATTCCAGTGGCTGGGTGAAGCGTACCGACGGTTCCAATGCGGCCAACTACTCTATCAGCACTTACAACGCTGCATGGACTGACAAGGCAGCCGCTACAGCAGCCGTACGCTTCGAACGCAAACTCGAACTCTCCGGTGAGGGTCACCGCTTCTTCGACCTCGTTCGCTGGGGTGTGGCCGAACAGACACTCAATGCATACCTGACTTACGAAGGAGGCAAACTGACTACCGCTCTCGGTGGAGCACGCTTCACCGCCGGTCAGGATGAAGTTTACCCGATTCCACAGGCTCAGATTGATATCCAGGGCGCAGATATTCTGAAGCAGAACCCCGGTTATTAATGCTGATTTTACTCAGTTGAGTGCGGCGTCGCTGCCGCAACCGCCAGCGACGCCTGCTTTTTGATCGTATGAAAAGTCCCGGATTTTTTCTGCAAGAAATTATCCGGGACTTTTTCATGAATTTACTTCCGGAAATTACCTTCACGACCAGTTTGATCAATCCGTTACCCAGTTGTGAAAAATATCTTTCTCCTCCTCCAGATTACGCTGCTCACACTCGCGTGCACCCGCAAGAACCCGGGTATGTTTGTCCTGCTCAACAGCAGGGATACCGGTATCACTTTCAATAATGAAATCGCCGAATCAGATTCACTGAATATCCTGGATGATGAATTCATCTATAACGGTGGTGGAGTAGGGGTGGGCGACTTCAATGGCGACGGCCTGCCAGATCTGTACTTCACCGGAAGTCAGGTGGACAACAGGCTGTACCTGAATCGCGGAAATATGAAGTTCGAGGATGTAACCAGTGTCTCCGGAACTTCAAAATCAGATGGCCAATGGTCGTCAGGTGTGAATGTGCTCGATATCAACCGCGATGGCCGCGCCGATATCTATGTCTGCAACACTTTCCTGGATAACCCCCAAAAAAGAAAAAATCTGCTCTTCGTCAATCAGGGCAATAATGAACAGGGTATTCCCACCTTCGCCGAACAGGCCGAACTTTACGGTATTGCTGATACCACACACAGCAGCCACGCCCAGTTCTTCGACAGCGATAACGATGGCGACCTCGACCTGTTCATCGGGGTAAATGTCATGGATACCAAAATTCCCAACCGCTATATCGAAAAGGTAACCGACGGAACCGCACAAAACACCGACCGCCTCTACAGAAATGATAACGGAAAATTTACTGACGTATCCCTGAAATCGGGTATCAGATATGCAGGCTTCAGCCACTCCACACTGACCGCCGACTTCAATGGCGATGGCTGGCAGGATATTTATGTGGCCAATGATTATGTCTCCAACGATCTGCTTTACCTGAACGACAGGAAAGGTGGATTCGAAAACAAAATAGCCGGAATCTTCAAACACCAGGCTGCTTCCGCCATGGGAAGCGATCTGGGCGATATCAATAATGATGGACTTTCCGATATGTTTACTACGGAAATGCTTCCATATTACAACAAAAGAAAAAAACTGTTTCTGGGAGCCAATAACTACTCCACCTATATTAATAACAATCAGTACGGGTATGAATACCAGTACGGAAGAAATGTCATGCAGCTGAACCGCGGAACTGATCCGCAAACCGGACTGCCGGTTTTCAGCGATGTGGCATTTATGACCGGAACGCAGGAAACTGAATGGAGCTGGGCGCCGTTGCTCGCTGATTACGATAACGATGGAAATTGTGACCTTTTCGTTACCAACGGTTTCCCGCGGGATGTTACCGATCACGATTTCGCGCTCTATTTCAGCACCGACCGCTACCTGATCGCTCCCATTGATCTGCAGGAACGTATCCCGCAGGTGAAAAGTCCCAAGTTCCTGTTCAAAAACCACGGCGGACTGTCCTTTGAAGATATCTCGGAGTCTGCCGGAGTGGCTGTTCCCGCCTTCTCCAACGGAGCAGCCTGTGCCGATCTCGATAACGACGGCGACCTTGATCTGATTGTCAACAATATTGATCAGGAAGCTTTTGTATTCAAAAATACGCTCAATGACAGCGAACAAAAACCGAATTACCTGCGTGTCAGACTCGAGGGGCGACCGGAAAACCCCGACGCGTTTGGTGCTGAAGTGACTGTCTGTTTCAACGGACAGAAACAAAAAAATGCCGCCGTCTCCGGAAGGGGCTATCTCTCATGCAGCGAAAGAATCTTTCACTTCGGCCTCGGTAATTCCACCACCCCGGACTCCGTCATTGTAAACTGGGGAGGAAATGAAATAAGTATTTTCAAAAATTTGAATACTAACAGTTTAAATATAATAAAATATAATGAATCAAAAAGATTTCCGGCTTTTGTTACCGTGCAAAACCCGCTGCTGAACGACCTGGAACCTGCCTCGTTCGGTCTCGATTTCACACCCGCCGAATTTGACTATATTGACTTTAATGCGCAGCCGACACTGCCCCACAAATTCACGCAGTATGGCCCTGCTCTCGCTGTCGGCGATGTGAACGGCGATGGCGACGACGATCTGCTGTGTGGTGGCAGTGCCCAGCATGATGCAATGCTCTTCTTCTCCAGTGTAGCTGAAGGGTTCGATCGCAGCCCTGTTGCTCTCAAGTCAGAGTCCAACAATCAGGAGGAAGACCTGGGAATCCTCCTGTTCGATGCCGACGGCGATGCTGATCTTGATATTTACATCGCCCGGGGAAGTCCGCAGCAGGCGCCCAACTGGCCCTACTATCAGGATGTACTCTTCGTGAACGACGGGAAAGGTGGATTTTCTGCCGCTCAGGGAGCTGTACCAAAGGAGTCATCCTGTAACCAGAGCGCACGGGCAGCTGATTTTGATGGCGATGGCGATCAGGATATTGTCTCGTGCGGGCGCGTCATGCCCAAAAATTATCCGAAACCCGACCGCAGTTTTATTCTTAGAAATGATACGCAACGAGGTGGCCCGCCCGTTTTTACCGATGTAACCAGAGAGGTTTGTCCCGAACTGGAATTTGCAGGTATGATCAGCGACGTGCTGTGGACGGATTTCAACAATGATTTCCGTCCCGATCTGATAGTTGCCGGAGAATGGATGCCGCTGCTTTTTTTCGAGAACAAAAACGGCAAACTGATACAGGTCACTCACCCTTTTGAACAGGTTGAGCCTTTGGGATGGTGGACAAGTCTCTCCGCCGCCGATTTTGACAATGATGGCGATACCGACTATATCGCCGGCAATCTTGGTACCAACACCTACTTCCAGTGCAGCGCCGTGGAACCGGTCAGGGTCTATGCCAAAGATTTCGACAATAATGGCGTCTACGACCCCTTTATCTCCTGTTACTGGAAAGATTCTCTCGGCAGGAAACACGAATACTTCTACCATACAAGAGATGACATGCTCAAGCAGCTCATTTCGCTGCGCAAGAAGTACAATTCATACGGACAGCTGGGAGAAGCAACGGTTCAGGATGTATTCTCTCCGAAAGAACTGGAGGGCGCCCGGATACTGAAGGCCGATTTTATGTCCTCCTGTATGGTGGAAAATCTGGGTAATGGCAAATTCAGACTGATTCCGCTGCCTCCGATCGCCCAGGTAGCGCCTGTCTTCGGCGTACTGCCCCGCGATATCAATCATGATGGTACAATTGATGTTATCCTGACTGGTAATGACTACGGAATGGAGCTCATCCAGGGGCGGGCCGATGCCTCATGCGGACTTGTGCTTATCAATTCCGGAAACAGTTTTCGTGCAATGGAGCCCGGTGAAAGCGGCTTTTCTGTTTCAGGAGATGCCAGAGCGCTGGTCTCTCTGATGCTTTCCGGCCGCGAACTGGTGGTGGCATCACAAAATAACGCACCGCTCAGGGTATTTGAACTGCCTCATCCGCGCGGGATTGCCCCCGTCAGGGTTGCACAGCAGGAAACAACCGCCCTGGCGCTTTTCCCCGACGGAAGAAAAACACGGTTCGAGTTCTATACAGGAAACGGATTCCTGTCTCAATCATCGCGTACACTGTTTTTGCCCGCCGGCGCTCAAAGTATAGAGTTTTATGATTCCAAAGGCCAAAAAACAAGAATTTTGCAGGCATCAGAATTGATCGCCAGATAAGAAAGCACAAATCTGACAAATCCGCATAAAAATCTCCGTTCATGGACAGAAGAAAAGCATTTCAACGAATTTCACTTTTGCTGGGTGGTATTGCACTGGCTCCCGAGCTGATGGCCAAAGCACTCGCTGATTCATCCACATCGGTAGCCGCTGTTTCCCCCGATCGCCTGCGCCTTCTTGACGAGATGGCTGAAACTGTTATTCCGGAAACGGATACGCCCGGAGCAAAAGCAGCCAGGGTTGGCGAGTTTATTATCCACGCCGTGGAAACCTGCCTGCCCGCAGATCGCCGCCAAACTTTTTACGACGGACTCGACCGGGCCGAGGCCGATTGCATCAGCCGGTTCGGACACTCTTTTACGGCCTGTAATGAAAGTCAAAGGGTGTTGTTTTTCACAGAACTGGAGAAACAGCCCGCTGCAGAAGCGGGAATGCCATCTTTTTTCACCGCACTCAAAATGCTTGTGCTCCATGGATATTTTACATCCGAAATCGGAGCCACGCAGGCACTGAACTACGACCCTGTACCGGGTGGCTGGGTCGCCGATATGGTCATTAACGACCAGACAAAAGCATGGACGCCCATGTTCTGATTTTAACCATTCAAATGAAGGAAAGGAAATGAATCTCAATATTGATTCCGTCAAAAAAAGAACTTTCGACGCCATTGTAGTCGGATCGGGTATTTCGGGCGGCTGGGCAGCCAAAGAACTGTGCGAAAAAGGACTCAAAACGCTGGTACTCGAACGCGGGCGAAAGCTCGATCATATTTCCGGGTACAAAACGGCCATGATGGCTCCATGGGATCTGGAAAACAGGAATATGCACACTACCTCGGATAAGGAGGACTATCATATACAGTCAAAGTGTTACGCTTTTAATGATGGCACCCGTCATCTGTTTGTGAGCGACAAGGATAATCCGTACGGGCAAAAGAAACCGTTCGACTGGATCCGTGGCTATCATGTTGGAGGAAAAAGTCTCATGTGGGCGCGACAGACTTACCGTTGGTCCGACTTCGACTTTGAGGCCAATGCCAGGGACGGATATGGCGCCGACTGGCCAATCCGCTATGCAGATATTGCTCCATGGTACAGTTATGTCGAGCGTTTCGCCGGCATCAACGGCAATAAAGACGGCCTGCCACAGATTCCTGATGGCGAGTTTCTCCCTGCCATCGAACTCACAGTACTGGAAAAGCATCTCCAGAAGGTTATTCGTGACAACTTCAGGGGTATGAATCTGGTACAGGGCAGAAGTGCCAACGCCACAGCAGCTGTCAATGGCCGCGGCCCCTGTCAGTTTCGCAATCTCTGCCACCGGGGGTGTCCGTTCAGTGCCGCTTTCGCCAGTCAGGCCGCAACGCTTCCTGCCGCCGCCGCCACCGGAAATATGACACTTCGCACAGACAGTATTGTTCATTCCGTTATTTACGATGAGCAGAAAAAACGCGCTGCGGGAGTCCGTGTTATTGATGCTGCGACAAAAGAAATGACCGAATATTACGCAAAGATCATTTTCGTCAATGCCAGTACGGTGAATACAACCACTATTCTGCTCAATTCTGAATCAAACCGATTCCCGGATGGACTGGGGAATGACAGTGGTGTACTGGGCCATTATCTGATGGATCACTGCTATCGCGGCCGTGCGGGCGCATCGTACGATGGTTTTGAGGATCATTATCACAAGGGCCGCCGACCTACCGGTTTCTATATTCCGCGATTCCGCAATATTCTGGGCGATAAAAACGATAATTTCCTCCGTGGGTATGCCATAGGTGGCAGCGCCGAACGCGGAGCAGCCTGGGAAGGTGGCGCCTGGCAGCCCGGGTTCGGTGCTGACTTCAAAAAGGCCATGTCCAGACCGGGAGGGTGGGGAGCCGGCTTTCACATGCAGGGCGAATGTCTGCCCCGCTATGAAAACAAACTCGCCATCAACAAATCAAAAACAGACCAGTATGGTATGCCGACAGTCGAATTTGACGCACAGTGGAGCGATAACGAAACAGCCATGCTCAAAGATGGAAAGGAGGTGCTCACCGCTATTCTGGAGAAGGCAGGTTTCAAAAATATCGAATTTTACGACTCCAACGAGGCGCCGGGGAAAGGAATTCACGAAATGGGTACGGCCCGAATGGGCAAGGACCCCCAAACAAGCATGCTCAACCGAAATAACCAGCTCCATGCAGTCCCAAATGTATTCGTGACCGACGGCGCCTGTATGGCATCTACCGGTACTCAAAATCCGTCACTCACCTACATGGCACTCACAGCCCGTGCGGCCGATTTTGCCGTCAAGGCACTCAACAAAGGCGAAATTTAACTCAGACAACATGTTTGTACATCACGTTTTTTTCTACATGGCTCCTGACGCGACCGATGCCGACAGGGCAGAACTCCGAAATGGCATCGAATCCCTCACACAGATTGAAACCATTCAGCAGTGGCATATAGGGGTGCCGGCTCCCACCGACCGCGATGTCATTGAAAGAGGTTATGCCTGGTCGTGGCTTTCCATCTTCGCCGACAGCTCCGCTGAAGCTGTGTATCAGACACACCCCGTTCACCTCGATTTTGTAAAAAATTACAGCCACCTCTGGACAAGGGTCGTTGTGTACGATTCACTGTAATCATGAAGCGATTCTGGACTTCATTCCTGTTTTTTCAAGTTATGGCACTGCCTTCTTCCTTTGCCCAGCTCAAACTGGCTGATATTTTTACCAGCCGTATGGTTATTCAGCAACAGACACAACTCGATATAAAGGGCTGGGCAACACCCGGCTCCACCGTGCTTGTCACCTGCTCGTGGACCGAAAACACGCTGTCGTCGGTGGCCGATGACGCCGGAAAGTGGCAAGCCAGCGTGCAGACACCCGCGGCCAGCCTTGATCCGGTTGAAATATCCGTTGAGTCCGGTACAGAAAGCGTCCTGCTCACCGATGTACTCGTTGGCGAGGTATGGCTGTGCTCCGGGCAGTCGAATATGGAATGGTCCGTCGCAGATTCCCGTTACGAGCCGAACCTGCTCAGGGGGAGCAGTTACCCGCATATACGACACTTCAAAGTGCAGCACGCAGTAGAACTGGCCCCCCGGGATACCCTGATTTCAGCGGGCTGGGAGGTTTGCACCGATGAAAGTGTGCAGCATTTCAGTGCTGTAGCCTTCTTTTTTGCCCGCGATCTGGCCGACAAACTGAAGGTGCCAATCGGACTTGTAAACAGTACCTGGGGCGGCTCACAGGTAGAAAGCTGGATCAGCGGGGAGGGTATGGCATCTTCCCCGCTGTTCAAAACCTATATGGACAATTTTCCGGGGAGCTGGGCTGAGGCAGACGCTCGTTCTATGAGAAAAATAGCTGATTATGCACTTGGGACTGGTGAAAAACGGCCTGAACCTGATGAAGAATTGCGCTATACTGATCCGGAATTCGATATTTCAGCCTGGAAATCGGCAAGCCCCATGTTCGCATGGGACTGGCAGAATTTGTGGGCTTTCCGGGGTACAGGCTTTATGGCAACCGATGTTGTTCTGGGCGATCGCGCCGCATCAGTGCAGTCACTGCTGCATCTGGGCCATGCTGATCTGGATGCAGAACTTTATATTAATGGTGTGCGTACCTGGACCGGTAAAAATGCCGGAGGTGCTTCAATTACCCTTCCACCGGGCGTTTTCAAGTCCGGAGAGAACCGTATAGTTTACAAGCAGCAGCTGAACAATGCTTCGGGGTGGGTTGAAATGGGTATGCGCGGCGCTGACTCTGACTTTTATCTCCGAACGGCGGAAGGAACACATTCTCTGGCGGGCGACTGGCGGGTGATGCCATCATTCAATGAACCCTTTTATTTCGTTCATTCCAGCAATAATCTCGGTACGGCCATCTACAATGCCATGATTCATCCGCTGGCAGGATTTCCGCTACAGGGTGTCATCTGGTATCAGGGCGAATCAAATGCTGCACGCGCATACGAGTACAGGGAGTCTTTTCAGTTACTCATTCGCGACTGGAGGCGTATATGGAAACGTGAAATGCCTTTCTTGTTTGTGCAGCTGGCCAACTACGAGGCTGGAGGTGGCAATTCTGCTTCCGGCAGCGAGTGGGCCGAACTCCGGGAAGCACAGGAGATGGCCCTTGACTTGCCTTCCACCGGCATGGCAGTGACCATAGATATCGGCGAGAGCGGAGATATACACCCCAAAAACAAGCATGATGTGGGGACGCGTCTGGCATGGGAGGCTTTGCGGGTAGCATACAAATCGGGCACGGCTCCGGGCAGCCCGACCAAACCCCGGGTAAAATTTTGCCTGGGAAAGGCTAAAGTAATTTACCCGGATACTTACAAACTCCGGACAACCGACAAATATGGCTATGTGAACGGATTTGAGCTGGCCGGCTGCGATGGAGTGTTCAGGTACGCCAAAGCTGAAATCAGGAAAAACAGGATAGTAGTGAGTGCCGAAACCGCAGGAAGACCCCGTGCTCTGAGATATGCCTGGGCTGATGATCCGAATGATGTCAATTTGTTTACTTCCGACGGGAAGCCGGTCGCTCCGTTCAGAACAGACAAATGGGAAGGCCGGACAGCCGGCGCAAAGTTTGAGTAGAGCCCGAAATTAAACGATCAGTCTTCGTCTTCGTCGAACTTGCGGCGCTGATAGCCGGCATCTTCTATAGATTCGTTGTCAATTTCCCAGTCCTCCCCGCCACTCTTGGCCGGTTTCTTGCCACCACCCATTCGTACCTTGTCGGCCACCGGTCTTGCAGGGGCAGATTTTTCTTCGTTTTCACCCGGGAAAAAGTCGTCGTTGCCGGAATCGCCGCGAACTTCGCGTCCGGAATTGGCAATATTCTTGCCATCAATACTCTTGGTAGCATGTGGTACCAGGCGCAGACGCTCCTTGCTGATCAGCTGGCCGGTAACAATACAGATACCGTAAGTTTTGTTCTGGATGCGAAGGAGCGCATTTTTCAGATCCTGAACATGGCGCTGCTGACGCTGCAACAGGCGCTGAAGCATTTCAAGGTCGGTGTGTGCCGTACTGTCGTCGTACCAGTCACCCCCCTGCTGATTGAACCCGTTTTCATTCAAATCAGCAATTTGCTGTTCTGTTGTGAGAAGCTCATCCTGAGCCATTTTCAATTTGGTTTCCACAATCTCCCGAAACTCCAGCAGATCCTCATCGCTGTATCGTACTTTCAATTCATTCGACATGTTTTCGCTTTTAGAACGTTGTTGAAAAATGGGATCCAGTAGTATGGCTTTAATTCGCGGCCCGATTTGGTTGCTGGCACGGAATCACGGACACACTCTAATTTCGGGGGGCAAAATTAGGGCAAAAATAACTTTGGCAAACAGATAGATTAAAAATTAATCATTTTTGAATTTTTAAGGTACATGAAAAACTATACAGAGTTTGTAGAGATTGTTGCGTGTATGCAGCGAATATTCTCTGTGTTTCTCATTTCCTTTCACTACCTTTGCAACAGGAACGCCATTTTCAGATGAAAACACCTCCTCCGGCATTTTTCCGGTGGAACTGCATTCAACCAGTTCTTTCGTCATACTGACGAAACCGCTCTCCAGTCGCCTCCAACATCTTAAATCCTGATTGTATGGTATTCAATAATATCCTTGAAACGATCGGCAAAACACCTCTTATTCGCCTGAATAACATCGTAATGCATATTCCGGCTGCTGTTTATGCCAAGGTAGAGGCATTCAATCCGGGTATGAGTGCCAAGGATCGTATTGCCCTTCACATGATCGAGCGCGCAGAGCGCCTGGGCAAACTGAAGCCCGGCGGCACAGTAGTGGATGCAACAAGCGGCAATACCGGCTTCAGTCTGGCAATGGTAGCTGCTATAAAGGGATACAAATGCGTACTTACCGTTACCAGCAAGATATCCGAGGACAAGCTGAATAATCTCAGGGCTATGGGTGCCGAAGTGATTCTTTGTCCGCAGGAGGCAAAACCCGATGATCCCAACTCATACTACAAAAAGGCACAGACGCTCGCAAAAGAGATACCAGGCGCCTATTATATCAACCAGAATTACAATCTCGACAATGGCGAGGCTCATTACCTGACAACAGGCCCGGAAATCTGGGAACAGACACAGGGCCGTATCACCTGCCTCATCGGCAGTACAAGTACCGGTGGTACACTCTGCGGTACCGGCCGCTATCTGCGGGAGCAGAACCCCGATGTAAAAATTATCGGTGTGGATGCTTATGGTTCCGTACTCAAGAAATATCACGAGACCGGCGTTTATGACGAGAAGGAAATTTATCCATACCGGATTGAGGGCACAGGGAAGAACATTATTCCCGCCAATATGGACTTCGAACTTATTGACAAGTTTGTGAAGGTTACTGACAAGGACAGCGCCCTGCGCGCCCGCGAACTCGCCCGCATGGAGGGAATGATGGTAGGCTACTCAAGTGGCGCCGCCCTGCAGGCCCTCGAGCAAATTCAGGACGAGTTTACGGAAAATGATGTGATAGTTTTGCTGTTCTCTGATCATGGCTCCAAATATGTATCCAAGTTCTTTAATGACAAATGGATGCGCGAACAGGGTTTCATGGAAGAGAGCGAGAAGGCTGAAGCTGTCAAATAACTGTTCAGATTTTCAATTTTCAACAATCAATAACACGATGGATTTATTCGATCGAATTTTGAAGCAGGCAGGCCCCCTCGGTCAGTATGCCAGTTTTGCCGAAGGATACTATATGTTTCCGCAACTGGAAGGCGAGCTCGGAAACCGCATGAAATTCAGAGGGAAAGAGGTAGTCTGCTGGAGTATCAATAACTACCTGGGGCTTGCCAATCATCCGGAGGTGCGCAAGGCCGATGCCGAGGGTGCCGCCCGGTGGGGACTGGCTTATCCGATGGGTGCCCGCATGATGTCGGGTGAAACGAATCTTCACCAGGAACTGGAAACCAAACTGGCCAATTATGTCGGTAAAGAGGCAGGGCTGCTGGTAAACTACGGTTATCAGGGTGTCATGTCGGCTATTGACTCGCTGCTGAGCCGGCATGATGTAGTGGTTTATGATGCGGAAAGTCATGCCTGCATCGTTGATGCCGTGCGCATGCACATCGGCAAACGCTTCGCTTTCGCCCACAACGACATTGACAGTCTGGAAAAGTGTCTGGTTCGCGCCAAACGCATTACGGATGGCACCGAAGGCGGTATTCTGGTTATCACTGAAGGTGTATTCGGTATGCGCGGTGATCAGGGCAAGCTGAAAGAAATCTGTGCACTGAAGGAGCAGTACGGCTTCCGGCTGTTCATAGATGATGCACACGGTTTCGGAATGCTCGGCAAAACCGGCGCCGGAGCTGCCGAAGAACAGGGCGTTACCGATCAGATTGATATTTATTTCAGCACTTTCGCCAAAAGTATGGCCCTTATCGGTGGTTTCCTTGCCGGACAGCCGGAAATTATCCGCCACCTGAAATACAATATGCGCTCCCAGATTTTCGCCAAGTCGCTCCCAATGCCGCTCGTGGTGGGCCTCCTCAAGCGCTTCGAGTTGCTCAGAGATCACCCCGAGTACCGCGAAAGACTGTGGAGCAATGTTCGTATGCTCCAGAATGGTCTCAAGGAACGCGGATTCGACATCGGCGACACAAATACCTGCGTCACGCCTGTATATATGCACGGAGGTGTAGAGGAGGCTACTGCGCTTGTAAAGGACATGCGCGAAAACTACGGCGTATTCTGCTCAATCGTTGTTTATCCGGTCATACCGAAGGGCATGATCATCCTGCGCCTTATTCCGACTGCCGTTCATACGGAAGAGGATATCCGGATTACACTGGATGCATTCTCCGCTGTTCGCGCCAAAATGCAGGCAGGAGAGTACAAGTCAAATGTACTGGAACCGGCATAGTGCCGCCTGCAAAATATTTGAGAGCCATCCGGGATACTGTCCGGGATGGCTCTCTTTATTTATGACCTTCTACTTTCCGGCATTCAGTTCGTCCTGCAGTTTTTTCAGACCATCGAAGTCGCCATTTTCTGCAAGTCTTGCCTGGGCTGGCCAGGTGGAGGGGTCGTGCATCTGAAAGGCACTTCCTGCTCCATCGAGTATCTCCCGGATTTTGTCCGCTCCTGTATCTGCCAGTGCAAGCCAGGTATCAATACCGGCAGCCTTGAGAACCTGGGCAATTTTGGCCCCTATACCCTCCACAATTTCCAGGTCATCGTATTTGACTTTCTTTCCTGCAAACATGACCGTGGCAGGTTTGGGCTGCTGATTTTTCAGGATGTTTCGCTCGCTCTCACAGATAATGAGGTCGTTTTTCAGTTTCCTGATCTGACCGTTCATATTTTCTATCTCTGCATCGAGCTGTGTGATTTTCACCTTCAGATCAGTATTGTCGGATGTAAGTCCGCTCACTTTTTCGTTCAGCGAGTTGTTGTCGGCAGAAAGTTCGGCTATTGTGGACTTGAGCGATCCGACTTTATGGAAAATCCAGGCGGCAAGCCAGCCGAGGATGAAAGGTACAATACAGAGTGCAAGTGCCAGAGGCAAATTGCCAGTGAAGGTACAGTTGTTGAGAAGTATGATTGCGATTGTCATGATGTAGAGTTTAGGAAGTTTACTGATTTACGGTGATCACAACTCTTCTGTTCTGGTGCCGTCCGTCTTCGGTGCTGTTGTCGGCAACGGGTTCGGCTTCCCCTCTGGAGTCAACGGTAATTCGTTTCTGGTCAATACCATTTTTGTTGAGAAAGAGTCCGATGGTATTGGCGCGGCCGCGGCCGAGTTTCAGGTTGACATCAGGCTCGCCCACGTCGTCTGTGAATCCGACAACAGTAAAAGTACTGGTGGTGGATTTGTGCTTTTCGATCAGTTTTTTCAGGTACTCATCTACTGCGGGGTCTCTGTCCCGCTCGGTAGAATTGGTCGGGAACAGGAAAGTAACAGCATTATCGGATTCAATGATGGCACCTTCATCTGCTTTCAGTACCATTTTTACCCAGTCGAAGGCTGCAGATACCCGTGGAGGCGTACCCTCCGCCAGTCCATCGTCAGCAACAGCTCTGGCAACAACCCTGACCCTGCTGTCGGGCAATTCGGGTTTCATCAACGCCCTGAGCGCTTCTGCCCGTTTCATGCCGAGCGCATCTCCGTCATTTTCCGAAGCCCTGTACCAGCCTGTAATAACGAGCGTATCGCCCTGCCCGCCTCTGGCAAGGAGCGCCTTTTTCCACTCGGGGAAATTGGTGTCTTTGACGGGTTCCTGACTGTTCCAGGAGAAGAGTGGTTCTCCGGAAGAAGCCGTTACTGCGGAAACATCCTCGCAACAGCGCTCCCTGCAGTAGTTATGCCAGAAGTTGGCACACCATACTGTGTATCCTGCAAAGAGCAGGATAATAAGCCATAATGGAATTTTCATGTTACAAAAGGTTAGTTTTTCAATT
>CAILQK010000412.1 GCA_903836265.1 uncultured Bacteroidota bacterium
ATGGGCGAAAGTATTATGGAGGCCACTATCCTCAAGTGGCGAAAGAAGCCCGGCGACCGGGTGGAACTCGACGAACCGGTGCTTGACATTGCTACCGACAAGGTGGACAGCGAGGTGCCCTCTCCCGTTGCAGGCACACTTGTCGAAATCCTGTTCAATGAAAATGATGTTGTTGCTATCAACAAGGCTATCGCCATCATAGAAACGGAAGCTGCGGGTATTCAGCCTGCCGCATCGCCCGCCGTGGCCCCTGCCGCCGCACCGGGTGGCGAGAAAGAGAGTGTTGCTGTGCCGTATCAGCCGGCACCGGTGGCCGCCGTACCTGCTTCGGATCGCTTCTACTCTCCGCTCGTGCGCACGATCGCCCGCGAGGAGAATATATCGCAGGCCGAACTCGACACACTGTCAGGCTCTGGTCAGGATGGCCGGGTTACCAAAAAGGATATCCTTGCCTACGTGGCGGGTCGCGGACAGGCTCCGAAACCCTTGGCGCAGCCTGCAGCGCCGGCCTACACGCCTCCACCCTCACCTGCAGCACCCGCCGTGTCGGTCAGTGGAGCTGTGGAGATTGTGGAAATGGATCGCATGCGCAAACTCATTGCCGACCACATGGTGATGAGCAAGCACACTTCCCCGCACGTGACTTCATTCGTGGAGGTGGATGTGACCAACCTCGTCAACTGGCGCAACAGAATCAAGGACCAGTTTAAAAAACAGTACGGAGAGAATATCACCTTCACACCCATCTTCGTGGAGGCTGTCGCGCGCGCCGTACGCGACTATCCGATGATCAATTCTTCCGTTGACGGAAACCGCATCCTGTTGAAAAAGGATGTCAACATCGGAATGGCGGCAGCGCTGCCAACAGGCAATCTGATCGTACCGGTCATCAAAAATGCCGATTTTCTCAATCTGGCCGGGCTGACGAAAGTGGTGAATGACCTGGCTGGCCGCGCCCGTCAGAACCAGTTGAAACCGGAAGAAATTCAGGGTGGCACTTTCACCATTACCAATGTCGGTACATTCGGCAATGTCATGGGTACGCCCATTATCAACCAGCCGCAGGTAGCCATTATGGCCATTGGTGCTATCCGCAAGAAACCGGCTGTGCTGGAAACAGAGTACGGAGACGTAATCGCCGTGCGCCAGATGATGTTTCTGTCGCTCTCCTACGATCACCGGATCGTGGACGGCATGCTCGGGGGATCTTTCCTCCGCCGCGTAGCCGACTATCTGGAGGCCTTTGATCCGGAGCGCCCCATCTGAACAGAATGAATCGGGTACCGGTGGGGCTGGCTCCTAAAAATCAACAGCCGGACCCACCGGCACCACGATCTTCTCCTTGGCCACTATCTTGATCATGGTATCGAGCTGAATTTCCTGTCCGTCGTACTTCGCGTACAGCGTCACAGTACATGGCCCGGGTTTGTTGAAGATGTGGGACACAAAGCCGTCCCGGAACACCTTTCTCCTGCTTCCGTCGCCGAGATCGAGGCTGTATTCGGGTCCCTGGCTCGATTTGCTCATATAAAATTTGAAAGGCCTTCCGGCTTCCGGATACTCACTGGTGCGCAGCAGTTCGCCGGGTACCCGCTGAACAGGTGCTGCAGCCTGTATATCCACCCTGTTTTGCTGTCCCTCTGCCTGCAGGAGCGACTGTTGCCCGGCGCCTTTGTCTCTGCCCGAAAATTGCAGGACCGCCAGTCCGCCGATACCGATTATTGCCACTGCGATGAGCAGCGCAGTTTCTCTTTTTTTTCCGCTGCCGGAACTGTTTGTTGTTGTCATGATGAACGCGGATTGAAGAAAAGCAAAAGAGTCAGTGGGGCCTGGTTTTCAGACAAAAATAGGAAAATTCGGCTAAACAGAAAGTACCCTTTTTACATGATCTGCAATTTCCGAGCCTGCGGGGTGTAAAAAAGCCGTTATACCGACGGCGCGGGCACCTTCAATATTGGCCTCTACATCATCGAAGAAGACCGTTTCTTCCGGTTTCAGTTCGGCATCGGCCAGTACGTATTCATAGATAGCAGTATCCGGTTTTCGCAGCCGGATCAGGTGAGAAAAGTACACACCGTCGAAGTACCGGCTTTCATAGTCGTGAATATCGTGTACCCTGACCATGTAATCGGCGATCCATCGCTCATGCAGCTCGTTGATATTGCTGAGCAGGAATACTTTGTACTTTTGACGAAGCTCCTGCAGCATGGTGAACCTGTGGGCGGGCATATCCAGAAAAATAGAATTCCAGATGTCCAGAATGGCCTCACGCGCCGGTGGCTCGGATGCCGACATTCGGATCTGGTCGAGGAACTCGGCAGAGTCCATTCCACCCGTTTCGTACAGCTCGAAAACGCGGTTGCGGGACAGTTTTTTGCGTGCCTGTTCGTATCCGCTTCCCATCAGTTGCTGCAGATTTCGTTCGATGGACGGCAGGTCGAGGTCGAACAGGACGTTTCCGAAGTCAAAAATGACATTTTTTATCATGTTACAATCTGATAATATTTCAGAACAAACTGAGGGCATTGCAGGTTTAATGCGGATATATGGAACTGACTATCCAGACTCCCGCCCTTCTGTTCCCGGCGATCTCCCTGTTGCTGATTGCCTACACCAACAAGTTTCTGGCGATTGCCAACCTGATCAGGAGCCTCGTATCCGACTATGAGAAGCAGCGCGACAAAGACCTTCTTGAACAGATACACAGTTTGCGACGCCGTTTGTGGCTTATCCGCTGGATGCAGGTGTTTGCGGTTACCAGTCTGCTGTTCTGTGTGATGACCATGTTTTTGATTTACGAAGGTCAACAGGGCTGGGCCAAGGCACTTTTTGCTCTCAGTTTGCTGCTGATGATGGCTTCACTGATTATCACTGTTATCGAAACCGTACTGTCGGCCGGTGCGCTGAAACTGCTCCTCAAAGACCTGGAGGAAAAAGAGACTCACTGATTCGCATCGGCGGGTACATGTGCGAAGGGTCCGTCGAACTTGGGTTTCCAGGTTTCGCTGACAGCAAACGCGCGGAATTTGGCATTTTCTGCGGAAGGGCCTTCAAACAGCTCATCTACTGACGACTGGAACAGCGCCAGCCAGCGGTCGAAGTGAGCGGCCTTCAGTGCGTGTCGTGCGTGCAGGTCGAGGTGCTTTTGAATCGGGTTTCCGCGGTATGCATCGGCATTGTCGAGCAGCAGAAATTCCCAGAATGCATACATGACCGGCAGGTGGTGCTCCCAGTTGACATTGGCTACATCATTGAATATATACCCGATTACCTCGTCATTTTTCACCTTTTCATAAAAAGTGTCAATGAGCAGGCGGATATCTGCCGGCAGTGATATGTCTGGTTTTGTCTGCATGTTTTGAGCGTGCCGGAGCAGGCGCCGGATATGTTGAGAGCTTGAAATGGGCGGGGCGCCCGGCATGGTACGGGCGCCCCGCTGTCATCAAAAATCGAATTTGATACCTTGTGCGAGCGGTACCTTTTCCGAATAGTTAATCGTGTTGGTTTGACGGCGCATATACGCTTTCCATGAATCGGAGCCGGACTCGCGTCCGCCACCGGTTTCCTTTTCGCCGCCGAAAGCGCCGCCAATTTCAGCGCCCGATGTGCCGATATTCACATTGGCGATACCACAGTCGGAGCCGGCAGCCGACAGGAACAGTTCAGCCTCGCGCAGATTGTTCGTCATAATAGCCGACGACAGACCCTGAGGGACGGCATTTTGCAGTGCCACGGCTTCGTCCAAAGTTTTATAGCTGATCAGATAAAGAATCGGTGCGAACGTTTCGTGCTGTACAATATCCCAGTGGTTTTGTACCTCTGCGATACATGGTTTCACGTAACAGCCGCTCTCGAAGCCTGGTCCGTCCAGTACTCCTCCTTCCACCACGAATTTTCCACCGGCTTTTCTGACCTCTTCAATGGCGTGCAGGTAGCTGGCTACTGCCTGTTTGTCAATCAGCGGACCCAGGTGATTGGAGGCATCGAGCGGATTGCCTGTGCGCAGCTGCCTGTATGCGCCCGCGAGAGCAGTCTTCACCTGTTCATATACACTTTCGTGGATGATGAGTCGGCGGGTAGTGGTACAGCGCTGACCGGCAGTACCCACAGCACCGAAAACGGCACCAACCAGCACCACCTTCATATCGGCTGAGGGGGTGATGATAATGGCGTTGTTTCCTCCGAGTTCGAGGATAGTGCGTCCGAAGCGGGCGGCAACTGCCTGGCCAACGACACGACCCATTCGGGTACTTCCGGTAGCTGAAACGAGCGCTACGCGGTGATCTTTGGTCATGAATTCACCTACCTTGTAATCGCCGTTGACGATACAGCTGACACCTTCGGGCAGGTCGTTGGCCTTGAGCACCTTCTGAAACAGATTCTGGCAGGCGACGGCGCAGAGCGGCGTTTTTTCAGATGCTTTCCACACGCAGACATCGCCGCAGACCCAGGCCAGACAGGCGTTCCATGACCACACAGCTACCGGGAAGTTGAAGGCAGAGATAATACCGACAATGCCCAGCGGGTGCCACTGCTCGTACATTCGGTGCCCGGGGCGTTCGCTGTGCATCGTCAGGCCGTACAGCTGGCGGGAGAGGCCAACAGCAAAATCGCATATATCAATCATCTCCTGTACTTCACCGAGGCCTTCCTGCAGGCTTTTGCCCATTTCATAAGAAACAAGGTGTCCGAGCGGCTCCTTGTACTGGCGCAGCACCTCGCCGTACTGACGAACAATTTCGCCGCGTTTCGGGGCCGGGATTTCGCGCCAGACTTTGAATGCAGACTCGGCGGACTGAATTACCTGATCGTACTGTTCACGGGCAGTGACGCTCACGGAGCCGATAAATGAACCGTCAAC
>CAILQK010000413.1 GCA_903836265.1 uncultured Bacteroidota bacterium
TGTGATCGCTGATATCGAAAACAGCATTGTTCAACTCTTCCTCGAAGGAGGCCAGGTCAAGACCGCTCCTTCTCAAGAATTCCAGGACGAGTAGTTTGGTGTCTTCACGATTCAGTTTCATGTCCTGAATCAGGATACAAAACTCGTTTTCCGGATCGTATGAATCCTGATCAATGTAGAGACTAGCCTCACCCCGAATGGGGTCGCCACCCAGCATATTGGTGAGTTTTTCCTCCCAGTAAAGTGTGTCGCGAAGAGCGTACTGACTCCCCAGTGGAGAATGGAAATACTGAAGTTCCTTGAAGAGCAGTTCCTCGATACCATGTCTGGAAGCGTAGATATCCCCGAATGGTTTCATTGCCCGGGCAATTTCTTCCTTTTTATCCGGCTTGTCAGCAGAGAGAAAATCAGTGATATCATTGATGAGTCCGGTCATCATGACTGAAATTTCCTCCCAGTTATCTACCCCCTGAAATTCCCCCATTTCATTGGTGGTATAAATAGCTCGAGTGAATTCATATTTGGAGAAACTGTCGAGCAGGGCCGGTGGAATATTATAGTCCTGTTCCAGATTGGTTCGGTATGTCCATGCCAGTTTGTAACTGGATTCAGTTGAGTCCAGCACCTCAAAATTGGCTATGTAACCGATGGTGTCATTTTTCGTCAGTGTGCCATTATCCCACCTTTTTTTAATCTTTCTGACTGAAAAATTGTACGAATCGCCTTTTGACCAGTATGCGACGAAAGGGATGTTTATGGTGTCCGTCTGGGATGTAACCCGACAGGACAATAGCAGGAAAAAGGGAATGAGTGCGAGCTGTCTGTTTGACATAAAGATTATTTATTGTGGGGAATTGCCGCCATGAAGCCTTCTTCAATAGCTCTTTTGGCATCCAGCTCGCCGGCTTCCCGGGCGCCGCCAATCAGCGTTACCTGTATGCCTGCGCGCGTGAGCGGGGCATACAAGTCCTGAACCGGCAGCTGTCCGGCGCAAACCACAATATGATCTGCCGGTATGAGCACGGCTTCTCCCTTGATGGTGGCATGCAGGCCTTCATCCGTTATTTTATCATACCGGACATCAGTCGTCATTTTCACTCCCCGGTTTTTGAGTGTGATACGATGAGCCCAGCCGGTGGTTTTGCCCAGCTTGTCGCCCATCTTGCCTTTCGAGCGCTGCAGGAGCCAAACCTGGCGGGGTGATTCATCCCTGACGGGTACCGTTATGCCGCCTCTGTTCCGGTAAGAGGGGTCAATACCCCATTCTGCCATATAATGCGCTACCGGATTTCCTGACTCTGTTTCAGGTTGTGTCAGGAACATGGCCACATCAAACCCGATGCCGCCGGCACCTATGATAGCGACTGATTTGCCGGGAATCACCTTCCCGGTGAGTACATCGGTGTAGGAAACCACTTTCGGGTGATCAATGCCTTCTATAGCCGGTTTTCTGGGTGTCACTCCAGTAGCTACGATGACGCTGGAGAAATTACCCTGCAGCAGCATTTCGGTGCTGGCTGTGGTATTCAGGTGAACTTGCACCCTGTATTTAGCCAGCATGTTGGTGTAATACCTGATAGTTTCATGAAACTCTTCCTTGCCCGGAACCCTTTTGGCCAGGTTGAACTGACCGCCTGTTTCACCGGAGGCTTCAAACAGGTGAACCTCATGTCCCTGCGCACCGAGCTCGGTAGCGGCGGAGAGTCCGGCAGGACCTGCTCCAACCACGGCTACCCTGAGCGGAGTGGGGGAGGGGGTGCTGACCGGGAACGACAGTTCGCGGCAGGCTCTCGGATTGACGAGGCAGCTGGCCGTTTTCCCGCTGAAAATATGATCCAGGCAGGCCTGATTACAGGCGATGCACGTATTTATTTCGGCGGCTTTTCCTGCGAGTGCCTTCGACATGAAACCGGGATCGGCGAGGAAAGGCCGTGCCATGGAAATCATATCGGCGTATCCTTCGCGGAGCAGTTCCTCGGCTTTTTCCGGGGTGTTGATCCGGTTGGTGGTGATGAGCGGGATATTCAGCTTCCCTTTCAGCTGGCGGGTAACCCATGCGTATGCTCCTCTTGGTACCATCGTGGCGATGGTCGGGATACGCGCCTCATGCCATCCGATACCGGTATTGATCATGGTTGCTCCTGCGGTTTCCACAGCCAGGGCGAGCTGTTCCACCTCGTCGAAGGTGGAACCCTCCTCAACGAGGTCGAGCATACTGACGCGGAAGATGACAATGAAGTCATCGCCCGCTTTTTCGCGTACTTTCCGCATGATTTCGAGCGGAAAACGGATGCGATTATTGAATGAACCTCCCCAGTCGTCGGTGCGACGGTTGGACCGCGGTACAATAAACTGATTGATGAGATACCCTTCACTGCCCATAATTTCAACGCCATCGTAACCGGCCTCGCGTGCGAGTGCGGCCGTGTGCGCGAAGTCTTCGATAGTGGAGCGAATCAGGCGTTCGCTCATTTCCCAGGGCTTGAA
>CAILQK010000414.1 GCA_903836265.1 uncultured Bacteroidota bacterium
GGCTACCATTATGAAGCAGCCCACGTGATGGACTGCCTGGAAAAAGGCCTGACGGAGAGCCCGGTGGTACCACTCGATCTTTCCCTCGGCCTTACCAGCGCGCTGGATGCGATCAGAGAGGAGATAGGGCTGGAGTATTGACAGGGCAAAGTGGCGTCTCTAGTACATTTTCCCCATCTTCCCTGTGCGCACACGCCCGTCGGGCATGCGCGCCTGCAGGGTATATATGCCCGCGGGAAGACCGGTCAGTGAGAGCGCACTGCCGTTGGTGATGGTTTGTTGCAGGACGGAGATGCAGTGGGTGGCTGAAAAATTGAAGTGTGCGGGTCGGGGCTGAGCGCTCAGCCTGCGGCCTTGAGGCCCGGCTCTGCATTACCGCAAAAAATTATGACATATTTTTGTGAACATTTTCGGGCTTGGCGAAGGTGACGATTTTCACCACAAATATTGATGCGGAAAGTCAATGTTTGATTAATCACAAATGTGTCTGCGGAGCACTGAACTGCCACTTTTGCCAAACCCGTGTTATGCCTTCGCCCTTCTTTTTCTGTAGTCTGCTTTGTTGTCATACAGTACTGTCATTGTAATGCGTTGGGTTATTCTGTCTTTATAAATCGTCCCACTTGTTCTTCTGTCTTTAGAATGTAAAGTCCAGTTGGCAAGTCTGAAATAGTGATTTGAGTTGTTACGTGGCTACTCTTTTTTACCAATTGTCCTGTCGAACTATAAATTTGGTATCCTTTTTTACAGTTAACATTAATAACACTGTTAGTAGGATTCGGTAAAATAGTCAAACTTTCATTCCATTCAATGTCGGAAACTCCAGTAGTAATTGTTCCTGCACACTGATTATATTTTCTAAGGAACTTCCAAAATTCATTAGTTGCAGAAGCATGCCACGTATGTGAATTTCCCACCACATTCATAATTATTGTTTCTGTACTGTCTTTACAATTAAGGTATCTCTCTCGGATAATTCGGTCGCCATTACTTGTAATAGTATCAAAAGTAGCTATTGTATCACACCCGTTGTGCCGAGACCAAAAGTAGTTTCCATTTGGGTCTGTAATTGCTCTGTCAGTAAGATTCACTTCATTAGTTCCCCTGTAATACATGTAAGGAATTCTTTTTGAAGGCACACAATTCAAGGTAGCTTCTTGAGAAGGAGGGTTACTGCCAGGGATAGTGGAACCGTCACAGCCACCGTGGTCGCAAAATCCATCTTTACCATATTTCCATGAGCCACTAAGTGGCGCAACAGCTGCAAACCTGTTTGTAAAATCGCATATCATTCGCCATGACATCCATGCACCGTTCGAAAATCCAGAAATGTAAATTCTACAAGTATCAACGGGTGTAATTCCCATTTGATGTACATTTGGGGTCAAAACGACAGACAATGACAACAGACTACAAAATTGAAGCGGACGGCACGATCACCATTACGACGAAATTTAAGCCTGAAGGGAGCATGCTTGAACAAGAAGAACAAATAGCGGCTGCCCTGGCTGCTGCTGGTCGGTTGGCCACACAATTAACACTTAAAGGGTTTGACACGGAAGGTCAATCGCTGATAACGGATAATCAAAGATATACGAGCCGTGGTCAGGAAAAAAAAACTACCAGACCCCGTACGGAGAAGTTGAAGTAAGTCGGCATGTTTACCAAAGGTCTTGCGGAGGCATGATTTTGGTTCCGATGGAAGGGAAGGCACAATTGCTTAGGGGTAGTTATACTCCGAAATTGGGCAAGATGATCAGTTGGAAGTATGCTCATCACGCTGCTAAAGTAGTATGCGAGGATATGGCGATGAATCACAGTCGGAAAATGAGTACCAAGTTAGTCCAGTCAATTAGCGAGGCGGTTGGCGAACGGGTGATGGACAAAGAGTTTGAAATGGATTACGAATTGCCTGAATTACAAGA
>CAILQK010000415.1 GCA_903836265.1 uncultured Bacteroidota bacterium
ACAGACTACCGCGGAACAATCATTTCGTTCCTGCCGGACCCCGAAATTTTTGAAACCGACGAATACAAGTTCGATGTGCTGGCTCACCGCCTCCGTGAACTGTCATTCCTCAATAAAGGGCTGCGCCTGACCCTCACCGATGAGCGCGAAAAAGATGACAACGGATTCAAAACCGAACACTTTTTCTCCGAAGGTGGTCTGCGGGAATTCGTGCTCTGGATTGATGAGGCCAAACAGCGCCTCATAGAAACACCTATATATATCACAGCCAATGAAGAAGGCGTAGATGTAGAGGTGGCTATGACCTACAATACTTCCTACTCAGAAAATGTAGTCTCCTTCGTCAATAATATCAGTACCCGCGACGGTGGTACGCACGTGAGCGGTTTCCGCAGGGCTCTCACCCGCGAATTCAAAAAATACGGCGAAGACGGCGGTTTCTTCAAAAAACTCAACTTCCCGATCTCCGGCGAAGATTTCATGGAGGGCCTCACCGCCATCGTTTCCGTCAAGGTGCCAGAGCCTCAGTTCAAGGGACAAACAAAAGGGGAACTCGGCAACTCTGAAGTAACAGGCATTGTTTCCCGCTGCGTGGGCGATGCACTCAAGCAATTCCTCGAAGAAAACCCTAATCAGTCAAAACGTATCATCGAAAAGGTGGTTCTGGCGGCCACCGCACGCAACGCAGCCAGAAAGGCGCGGGAAATGGTGCAGCGCAAGGGCGCCCTCACCGGCAGCGGCCTGCCCGGAAAGCTCGCCGACTGCGCCAGCCGCAATCCGTCTGAAAGCGAAATATTCCTCGTCGAGGGCGACTCGGCCGGCGGTACGGCCAAACAGGGCCGCGATCGCCACACACAGGCCATTCTCCCACTGAGAGGTAAAATTCTCAACGTCGAGAAAGCGCTGGAACACAAGATCTACGAAAATGAAGAGATCAAAAACATGTTCACTGCGCTCGGTGTGAGTATACACGAGAATGATGAAGGCCAGCGCGTGCTCAATACAGAAAAGCTGCGCTATCACAAGATAGTCATCATGTGCGATGCCGACATTGACGGGTCCCACATCACCACGCTGATCCTGACGTTCTTCTTCCGATACATGCGCGAACTGATAGAAAAAGGCCACATATATATCGCCCAGCCGCCGCTCTATCTCGTCAAAAAAGGAAAAAATCAGCGCTACTGCTGGAACGACAAGCAGCGAAAGGAGGCACAGCTCGATTTCTCCGGCGGACGCGAAGACGACGACTCGGTCAAGGTGCAGCGATACAAGGGTCTGGGTGAAATGAATGCAGAACAACTCTGGGAAACTACCATGGATCCGCAAAACCGGCTCCTGAATGTGGCCACTATAGATGACGGCGCCGAAGCCGACCGGATGTTCGCCATGCTGATGGGCGATGAGGTGCCACCACGCCGCGCTTTCATTGAGGCCAACGCCAAATACGCCCGCATTGACGCCTGATCAGGGTATGATGCATGTATTTCTGCTCGACAACTACGACTCTTTCACGTTCAACCTGTACGATTACCTGCTGCAAACAGGGGTAAAATGCACCGTCATGCGAAATGACGCATTTCACCCCGACGAACTTGCAGCTCTCGGTATCCACGGGATTGTCCTGTCGCCAGGCCCCAAAAGACCAGCCGATGCCGGCTGTATGATGGATGTTATCGACAGGTATCATCAGTCGCTCCCTGTCCTCGGAATATGTCTGGGGCATCAGGCAATCGGTGAATATTTCGGAGCGCCCCTCGTCAGGGCCAGCGTACCCATGCACGGGAAAACAAGCCCGGTTTCCCACAATCAACACTGGCTCTTTGATGGCATCCCCAGTCCATTTCAGGCGATGCGATACCACTCGCTCCTCCTGCAATCACTTGACGATACTCCTCTCCGTTGCATTGCACGTACAAATACCGGTGAAATAATGGCGCTGGAACACGCATCTTTGCCGTTGCTGGGCATTCAGTATCACCCGGAGTCAATACTCACCGAACATGGATTCAGCATGATACGGAATTGGGTGCAGTATGTATCCCGCAACAGCTGACTGACCATTTAACTCTTTTGAAGGTCCCTTTCTCATGAAAAACAAGTGGCTCTCCGTATTTTTCATCTTCGCCGCAACCAATCTGCTGGCAGTTCTTACTCAGCAAAAAACGCTGATCTGGTACACAAAACCGGCTCTGATGCCACTTCTGGCCGTATGGCTGTTCTCTTCAGGCGCAGGCATTCCACCGCGCCTGCGCAACGGATGGCTGCTCGGACTCGCTCTTTCCACCGCCGGCGATATTTTTCTGATGTTTGAAGGAAAGTTGTTCTTTCTGTTCGGACTGGCCAGTTTCCTGCTCGCACACATATCATATATTGCAGCCATCAATACGGGTCTGCG
>CAILQK010000416.1 GCA_903836265.1 uncultured Bacteroidota bacterium
AATAATCCGGGGCCAAGTGCAGCATGCACCCGAAAAGCGGCCCCACGTATTTGATACGTAATTTCATTTGCTTCCATAAAGAAGTTGTTTTATAAAAATCCGTGTAAAATCTGCGCAAAAAATCCGCGTAAAATCTGTGCGAAAAAATCCGCAAAAAAATCCGCAAAAAAATCCGCGCGAAACAAAAATCTGTACGAAAAAAGCTCACCCTGCCCATCCATCCCGATCCAGACTCCGGTAATGAATCGCCTCCGCCAGATCCTCGATCCGGATATCAGTCGAGCCAGCCAGATCGGCCGCCGTGCGAGCCACCTTCAAAATCCGGTCATACGCCCGTGCGGAGAGCTGCAGTCGTTCCATCGCAGTTTTCAAAAGCGTCAGTCCGGAAGCGTCGAGCCGGCACACCTCGCGCACCATACGCCCGGGCATCTGGGCATTGCAATACACCTCGTTCATATTTTTAAAGCGTTCGGCCTGTATATCCCGGGCGCGCAGCACCCGCGCGCGGATATCGGTGCTGTTGAGCTTGGGCCTCTCGGTGCCGGTAAGTTCGTCATAACTCACGGGTGTCACTTCCACATGCAGATCAATGCGGTCGAGCAGCGGACCGCTGATTTTGGAGACATAGCGTTTCACCACACCCGGACCGCATACGCAATCTTTGTCCGGGTGATTGTGAAATCCGCACGGACAGGGGTTCATGGAAGCCACAAGCATGAAACTGGCCGGATAATCCACCGTTATCTTGGCCCGGCTGATGGTTACACGACGCTCTTCCATGGGCTGTCGCATGACCTCCAGTACCTGTCGCTTGAACTCCGGCAACTCATCCAGGAACAGCACGCCGTTATGGGCCAGACTGATTTCTCCTGGCATGGGATCGGAACCGCCGCCGACCAGCGCCACGTCGCTGATGGTATGGTGCGGCGACCGGAACGGCCGGGTTGTGACAAGGGCCGAATGGTCGGGCAACATGCCTGACACAGAGTGAATTTTGGTGGTTTCCAGTGCTTCCTGCAGCGTTAACGGCGGCAGGATGGTGGGCAGCCTGCGTGCCAGCATGGTTTTTCCGGCACCCGGCGGGCCGATGAGTATAACGTTGTGGCCTCCGGCAGCGGCCAGTTCCAGGGCACGCTTGATATTTTCCTGCCCTTTTACATCCTCGAAATCGAGATCGTAATTGTTCATGTTGGCCGCAAACTCTTCCCGCGTATTCACCTGCAGCGGTTTGATGCCAGAGGAGCCGCCCAGCACCTCAACGGCCTCGAGCAGGGTGTCAACGCCATATATGTCGAGGTCGTTCACAATGGCAGCTTCCCTGGCGTTCATCCTTGGAAGAATAAAGCCTTTGAATTTTTGCTTGCGGGCCTGTATGGCAATGCTCAGCGCCCCCTTGATCGGACGCAGCGAGCCATCGAGTGAAAGTTCTCCCATGATGAAATACTGATCCATCCCGTCGGAGGCAATCAGGCCGGCGCCGGCAAGCATGCCCAGCGCTATGGGCAGGTCGAATGCCGTTCCTTCCTTTCGTATATCGGCCGGGGCGAGGTTGATGATGGTTCGGAGCCGGGCTGTCCGGATACCGGAATTTCTGACAGCCGCCTCAATTCTGGCGAGACTTTCGCGGACGGCACTGTCGGGCAATCCGACAATCTGAACGGGCGGAATTTTCTCTTCCGGCCCGATCATGGGGCCTCCGGTGTTGGTTTCAATGGTGATAGTGCGCGCGTCCACGCCGTGAACCGCGCCCGCGTAGGTTTTTACGAGCATAAGCGTGTTTGAATGTGTTTTGAGTATTAAATCACCTTTCAGAAGGAGGAAATTTCGGCATCTACAGTTCTGTGTCCGCCGGATTTCATTATAAAATTAAGGGAAAAAAAGTGAAACTGTCAAGGGGCGCCTGCAGAATTGATGAAAATTCGGGCAGACTGTCGGTGCGACAGACAGATTCTTTTACTTTCGCGCCGTCCAAACACTTACATTCATGATGATATTCAAGAGGGTAGCGGATATGCAGTCCTGGCTGACAAAGCAGGGCCGTCCGGTGGGCTTTGCCCCTACCATGGGCGCATTGCACGAGGGGCATCTGGAGCTTGTCCGCATGTCGAAAGCCGACGGTTGCCTGACGGTCGCCAGCATTTTTGTGAATCCCACGCAGTTCAACGATCCGAAGGACCTGGAAAAATACCCGCGTATGCCCGAAAAAGACGCTCAACTGCTCGATTCGGCAGGCTGTGACGTCCTTTTTCTGCCTTCTGTCGAAGAAGTTTATCCTCCCGGAGTTGATCTGACGGTACATCTTGATTTTGGCAGTCTCGACAAGGTGATGGAAGGGGAGTTTCGTCCCGGGCATTTCCGCGGGATGGCGACTGTGGTAAATCGCCTGCTTGATATTGTGAAGCCCCAAAAGTTGTACATGGGCCAGAAAGACTATCAGCAGCTCAGTATCGTGCGCGATATGATCCGTCAGCTGGCACTACCCACGGAACTGATTATGTGTCCGACCGTGCGTGAGGCCGACGGACTGGCCATGAGCAGCCGAAACCTGCGTCTCAGCGCAGAAATGCGGGAAACGGCGCCGGTTATTTACCAGACCCTGCTGTGGGCGGGGGGTGAGCTGAAAAAAGGCCGGTCGGCACCGGAAATCAGCCGGGAAGCTGTGGACATACTGACTGAAGCCGGACTGAAACCCGAGTACTTTGAGATGGCCGACGGAACAACCCTGCTGCCGGCAGAACATTACAGCGACAGTACCCCGATTGTGGCCTGTGTGGCTGCATTTGCCGGGGATGTCAGACTTATAGACAATGTAATCGTCAAATAGTCGGTAAAAACTGTCAGATTATCGCATTTCCCTTGTCGGCGCCATTTTTCTCCCTTAAATTTGTAGCAAAACGAAACTATGACTACAACCTACATTATTGCAGCCCTTGTGGTACTGATTTTTCTCAGTATCGTCACCGTCCAGCAGGGAACGGTAGCTGTTACCACCATTTTCGGAAAGTACAACCGTACCCTTCGGCCGGGTCTGAACTTCCGGATCCCGCTCATCGAGGCTATCTTCAAGCGCATATCCGTGCAGAACCGTGCGGTAGAGCTGAACTTTCAGGCGGTTACCATTGACCAGGCCAACGTACATTTCACATCGCTCCTGCTGTTTTCGGTCATGGACGATCTGGAAGAGACTATTAAAAAAGTGGCTTTCCGGTTTTTGAGCGACCGCGATCTCATGGCTACTCTCAGCCGCACGGTAGAGGGAAGTATACGCTCCTATGTGGCATCGAAGAAACAGCAGGAAATACTGAGTCTTCGCCGCGAAATTACTGAAGCAGTTAAGAGCAATATTGACCACATGCTGGAGGACTGGGGTTATCACCTCATTGACCTGCAGATCAACGATATTACCTTTGATGACGAGGTGATGCGCTCCATGTCGAAAATTGTGGCAGCCAACAACCTGAAGGCTGCTGCGGAGAATGAAGGTCAGGCCTTGCTTATTACCAAGACCAAGGCTGCCGAGGCCGAGGGCAACGCGATCAAGATTGCCGCAGAGGCAGAAAGGGAGGCTGCCAAAATGCGTGGTCAGGCTGTGGCACTGTTCCGCGAGGAGGTGGCACGGGGTATGAGTCAGGCTGCCAAAGAGATGCAGAATGCCAATCTGGATACATCGGTGATACTTTTCTCCATGTGGACCGAGGCGCTGAAGAACTTCACGGAGCACGGAAAGGGCAATGTTATTTTCCTCGATGGTTCTGTGGATGGCATGCAGAAAACACTGAAAGAAATGATGGCCCTGAGTTCGACGGATTTCATGTCGCAGCAGGGAAAGAAATAGATTGACAGGGGGCGCTTCCGGTGGAGGCGCCCCTTTTTTTCAGCTGACTGGCATGTCACTGCTTTTTAATACTTCTGGCTACCCTGAAACCGGTATTGTGATCTCTGTTCATCGGATGATCGACCTCCCGGTATGAACTCCTGCATTTTTCAGCTTCGTAATACCAGCCGCCACCTCTCAATACGCGCAAAAGACCGGTATCAGGGCCCCGCGGATTTTTTATAAAGCTCCCGCATTGTGTGTAATACTCTTCGCCATACCAGTCCTGACACCATTCAAATACATTTCCACTCATATTGTACAATCCGAGCGGATTGGGTTCGCCTGACTTCACCGTCCGGGTCAGGGGTTTGGGCGAATAGGCTTCTTCCGTCTGGAAATTAATTTCTGCAGTCAGAGCGACGTTCTTTCCGTTTCCGTACAGCGATTTCCCGTCAGGAGTCCATGAGGCTGCATATTCCCATTCTGCTTCCGTTGGGAGCCGGTAACCATCCGAAAGCGTATCGAGCGAGACGGCAGGACATTCGTAGCCATCGCTGTACTGTATGATATAAGCATGCCGGAGCCCCTGTGAGCCGGAGAGCCAGTTGCAGTACTCCACGGCATCAAGCCAGCACACATAGATGACGGGTTTATCGCCTCTGCCGGTGCCATCGTCATTTTTGTGAGGCTTTCCGGTCGCATTTGTAAAGCAATCATATTGTTCAAAGGTAATTTCGGTTTCCGACAGCAGGAAGGAATCGAGCGATACTGTGTGTACAGGGAGTTCGTCCTTGTCACTGTCGCCAATTTCACCGAAAGTATTTCCCATGCGGAAACTCCCGCCGGGTATGCCGAGCATTCCGGGTGCCACGAGGCAGGGTGGCGTACGGCTGCCAATCAACTGGCTGACATATGCTGTCAGGATACAAATGATAGCAAAAAGGAGTGAAATGGCCAGTATCCGCCACTTCTTCAGTTGTTTTCGGATGTCTTGTGCGTCTTCATGAACTGCCGGGCTATCGTTGTTGCCGGTCATGGCAACCAGTTTTTGTATTCTGACTACCTCTTCGTCATCAGGGTACCATTGCGCGAACAGGGAGAGATGGTTGCGCATGGCATCTGCCCTGCAGGCATTCGGGGTATCAAGTACGAACGCATAAATGACATCAGTCTGTAACCAGGATGGCTCGTTCAGCGTGATATCGGGTTCTGATTCCGATATATAGCAGATACGCTGCAGCAGGGATGCTGAAACGGGGGGGGCAGGTTCTGTATTAAAGCTGTTTATCTGGCTGGCCAGCGGATCGTAGAGCCGCTTGTCGGACCAGTTTCGTCCGTTCAGACCGGTACCTCCTGCTGTCTTCTGGTACAGTTTGACTCTGATGAACTCGCGTTCATAACGGTTCATCTGTTTGTCGGGGTCACCTTTTCTGCGTTTTCTGTTTGTGAGGTAGGTATCAGACATGTACTTGTCTTTTTATACAAAGGTAGCAATCAGCAGATAAACCTGAAAAAATGCCGGAAATAAAGTTGTAAAACAGTAAATCTGAAAACGCTTGCAGCGTGTGTGACAAATTTAAAAATACGTTTGCAGGAGTTTCTCCGAAGGCAGGGCTCTGGTAAGGAAGGGTGATGACTGGAGTTTCATCAATAAACAAGGGGTCTGTGAGGTTTTCTGCCACTAATATCATTAAAATAAAACATCATGAAGAACAAGCAATTTTTTTTCGCAGTCGCCGCATACTGTGTGATTGTATTTGCAACGGCAATCCTTGCGTTCAATTTTCTGTCGGAGACGGCAGGCTGGTTTGTAACAGTAGGGGCTGGTTTGCTCTTGTCCATAGTTTTTTACCGTTTTTTTTACTTTCCAGCGCGCGGTTACAGCCTGAAAAACGGATTCCAGGAACTTTTGCCGGCAGAACAGGTGGCCGGTTTTTTCCTGTTTCCGGGGGTGCCTCTCCTGGCTTTTACAGCTGCTGTCATGTCGCTGGAACAGATTCTTTTCCCGACAGCTTTTGTGCTTGCCATGATCATTCTCTCTATTGGCAAATCTGTAATAATCAGGAGCAGATACACTTATTCCAATATCAACGAAATGAACGCTCCTGTTATTGAAATTTACTACAGCCGAATGAAAATCGGGCTTCGACTGACATTTATGCTTGTGTTTTGTATCACGATGTCGGTACTTCTTGTGATGGGACTGATGCGATCGGGAATCAACTGGGTACTATTTTTGTCTATTCCGCTCATGGGATTGTTTGTCTGGTACTGTATGCTGGATGTCCGGCGTTTGCGTCATAAAGACGCGGTACTTCGCGTCAATCAAATGTACCTGAGTTACGAAGCTCCGGGCAAATCGTGGTCATCCCATTGGGAGCATATTGCCGGATTCGGGTATGAAACTGACGAATATAATAAAACGCTGACCGTTACAACAACAAATGAAGGGATTGTCCGGCTGGACATCAAAAGCCTGGAATATGAGCCGATGAAAATCGTTGATATACTGAGTCTTTATCACACCGATTTCGTAAAGGACATCCGGGACAAGGGGCCCCTTGAATGGTGGTGAAACCATACTTCAAAATCATCCAGGAACTATTTGGTGTGTTTTTCGCGTTAAACGCGCATTTTTTCAGAAAAAAAACAAAAAATTTGAATAAAAACATGCACTTTTGGTTTCAAAAATCAATACAATATACAACAGACTCTTAAATCAGATGACCATGCGCTCACTATTCTCCCTTTCCGCCCTGTTTCTGTGCTTCTCCCTGGCTGCCAAACCAGTAGATGAAGCAACTGCCCGCCTCGTTGCCACCAACTTTTACCGTATGGCGGGCGGCGGTTCCGGCTACCTTGTCACGCTCGCGCTCACCGAACAGGCTTCTTTTCTGAATGGCGAATCGCTCCCGCAGCCCGTGGCGCTGTACTATATTTTTGATATCGGCGATCAGGGGTTTGTGATGGTATCTGCCGACGACAACCTCTGGCCAGTTCCGGGATATTCCAAAGAGGGTGCGTTCCCGAAAGAGGCACTTCCTCCGCATATTGACAAGTGGTTTGAACAGTACAGGGCCGAAACAAGGTATGTGCTGGAAAATGAAATACCCGCCACCGGCGAAATCAGCGCCAGGTGGTCGGCACTGCTTTCAGGCGAAACTTCGGGAACGGATGCCCTGCAGGAGGTCAATCCGCTGCTCACTACCCGCTGGAATCAGGCGCCATTCTATAATGCGTACTGTCCCGGCGGCGCTGTGACCGGCTGCGTTGCAACAGCCATGGCCCAGATCATGAAGTACTGGAACTATCCGCAGCAGGGTACGGGCTACCATTCCTATAACGAGGATGATTACGGTACCCTGTCGGCCAATTTTGGCGCCACCACCTACAGCTGGAATGCCATGCCCAACGACGTGTTTGCCCCAAATAACGCCGTGGCTACCCTGATGTACCACTGCGGAGTAAGCGTGGATATGAATTACGGACTGGCCTCAAGTGGCGGCAGCGGAGCGTACGTGATTTCGTCGGCAAGTCCGGTTACCCATTGCAGCGAATACGCGCTGAAAACCTATTTCGGATATGCCTCCACGCTATCCGGAGCCAAAAGGTCAGGCTACACCAGTACCAGCTGGATCAACCTGATGAAGAGCGAACTGAATGCCAGTCGCCCCATCCTGCACACCGGCTTCGGCTCGGGTGGCGGCCACGCATTCGTGTGCGACGGATACGACAGTAACAACTACTTCCATTTCAACTGGGGATGGGGCGGCAGTTCCGATGGCTACTTCTGGATAGATCAGCTGAATCCGGGCACTCTGGGAGCCGGCGGCGGCAGCGGCGGATTCAACAGCAACCAGCAGATTCTGATCGGAATACAACCGGCCGGTGCTGCACCACAGCCCGCCAACATACAA
Source organism: uncultured Bacteroidota bacterium (assembly GCA_903836265.1). Taxonomy (GTDB): domain Bacteria; phylum Bacteroidota; class Bacteroidia; order Chitinophagales; family Saprospiraceae; genus M3007. The sequence continues at coordinate 7,735 of CAILQK010000416.1, forward strand.
TTGTACAGCGCCATTACCGTTTCTCCCAACCCGATTCAGTGGAATCAGGGGTTCACGGTGAATGCCAATATTATCAACAAGGGAACCTCCACTTTTTACGGAGATATTACCGCGGCGCTGTTTGACGAAGAAGGCAATTTTGTGGACTTCATCCAGACCTACACCGAAAATAACGGACTGCCGGCCAATTATTTTTATACCAACGGCATCAACTTCACCACAACTGGTCTCGAAGCCGCTCCGGGAAAATACTATATCGGTATTTACGTGAAACCGGCCAACGACTGGCTTTACGTGGGTAACGGAAATTTCTCCAACTACATCCCGGTAACTATCGCTTACGGGAACAATATTGAGCTGTATGCACAAATTACGCCTTCAGCCAATCCGCTGGTACAAAATCAGCCTGCCAGTTTTTCCCTCGATCTGGCCAATTACGGCTCAACGGCCTTCACCGGCTCTTTCTCGCTCGACGTACACGACCTCGATGGCAACTGGATACAGACCGTTCAGGAACTGAACAATTACTCTCTTTGTGCCAGCTGCCACTATATCAACGGACTGACGTTTACCACCAGCGGGCTCAATCTGGAGCCGGGCTCCTATCTGCTGGCGGCGTGGGAAAAGGCAAACGGCTCCGACTGGGATCTGGTTGGTTCTACCTACCACGACAATCCGGTTGAAATAACCGTGCGCGCGCCACAGCTTTCTCCGGATGTTTACGAAAACAACAATGCACAAAATACCGCCAGCAATCTTCCGCTCTCTTTTTCCTCCAATATGGCCAATATCAGTACGGGCGGATCAAATAACCACGTTGGCACCGACTATGACTACTACAAGGTCTTCTTTCCTGCCGGGTATTCCTACAAGGTAACGCCCCGTGTGCACGACAGCTACAACAGCGGCAACGGGCAGACATATACCAACGACGTGCTTTTTTCCTACAACCTGAACGGAAGCTGGTCGGATGCCTATGATGACGTCACTAACGGGAGTATCAC
>CAILQK010000417.1 GCA_903836265.1 uncultured Bacteroidota bacterium
AGCGGTAGGAGCAGTGTTGGCAGTAGTGGTAATGGCAATGGTAGTGGTAGTGGCAGTGGTAGAGACAGAAGCACTTCTTTTCCTTGTACCAGATGCTTCTGCTGCCTCTATTTCCTTCTTCTTCTCATCTACCAATCGTCGGGCAGGAAACGGTCGGTGATATAGCGGTCGCTGAGCTTGACACAGGCAACAATTGCCTCGTCGCTGTACGTAACATTGTGGAACTCCTCGTACTTGGGCTGGATATTGCGAAGGATGTGTACCGTTTCGTCCTGAGACGGCGGATCCACCATTACCTTCTGGAACCTGCGGTCGAGAGCACCATCTTTTTCGATATACTGGCGATACTCGTCGAGTGTGGAGGCTCCGATGCACTGGAGTTCGCCGCGGGCGAGCGCAGGTTTGAAGATATTGGATGCGTCGAGTGATCCGGTTGCGCCACCTGCGCCCACCAGGGTGTGAATTTCATCAATGAAAAGAATCACATCGCGGTGGCGTTCCAGTTCGGTCATGATGGCCTTGATACGCTCCTCGAACTGTCCGCGGTACTTGGTGCCTGCCACCAATGCGGCGAGGTCGAGCATGACCAGGCGTTTGTTGAAAAGTGTGCGGCTCACCTTTTTCTGCTGGATGCGCAGCGCGAGGCCCTCCACGATGGCAGTTTTGCCCACGCCGGGTTCACCGATCAGTATAGGATTGTTCTTCTTGCGGCGGCTTAGAATCTGGCTCACGCGTTCGATTTCCCGTTCGCGTCCGATGATGGGGTCGAGTTTTCCTTCCTCTGCCAGTTTGGTGATATCGCGGCCGAAATTGTCAAGAACGGGAGTTTTGCTTTTGTCCTTGCCTTTCTGACCGGACTGGAAGCCGCGATTTCTCTCCTCGTCCTCTTCATAATCTCCCGATCCTTCGGCCTGTGAATAGATATTGGGGTGCGACAGATCCTGTTCGGAGCGTACGTACTCCAGTTCCTTCTTGAAAGAATCGTAGTCCACATCGAATTCGTTGAGAATACGGGTAGCGGCAGTATCGGGGTGCTTCAGGAGCGACAGCATCAGGTGTTCGGGATGCACCTCTTCACTTTTCATCATCTTGGCTTCCACGAAAGTGGCCTTGAGGACGCGCTGTGTCTGGGTTGTCACCGCGCAATCGCCGATGTTCAGGTTGTCGGCCGGTGGATATGCACTATATCGGGGTATTATCTTTTCGACGCGTTTTTTGAGATCGTTCAGGTCAACCAGCAGCGAGTCGAGTACGCGCACAGGCAAACTGTCGCGCTCGGAGATGATACCCAGCAGCAGGTGCTCGGCACCTACATAATCATGACCCAGGCGCCGCGCTTCCACACTGCTCTGAGTGATGATATTTTTTACTGTCTGGGAGAATTTTTTGTTCATTGCGGAAAAAAAAATTGGTGAATGGTTGAAAAAAGGGTTACCTTTACTAAACGCAAATGAAAGGCATAAAGTTCGCAAGCCCAAATGTACCGTCATTCATCAGATACATGCAACCCTTTTACAGAAAAAACAGTGCCATTTTAAATAACTGACGAGTTGTCAAATATTTCAATTTGTCATTATTGGAAATACCACTGACAATACTGTACATTTGCCCCTCGCAAAAGACCGAAAAAAAGCCCCTTTCATCAACAAAATACTGAAAACCAACACTCTATGAAGTACAGCATAGACAAACAGGAACAATACGCAGTGCTGACACTGGAGGAGGAAAACCTCAATTCCAGTTACGCTCCTGCATTCAAAAGCGACCTTATCCTGCTCAATCAGGAGGGGATTCGCAATTTAATCCTCGATCTTTCAAAGGTCAAGTATGTTGACAGCAGCGGTCTCAGTGCCATTTTGACAGGTCACAGGCTCTGGAAAGAACAGGGCTGTTTCGTTATTGCCGGACAGCTCCAGCCCATGGTCAGCAAACTGATTGACATATCGCGGTTGCAGTCTATTCTGACGCTCATTCCCACACTGAGCGAAGCGGTGGATTTTGTCATGATGGACGAACTGGAGCGGGGCCTGGAAGGTGAAGCCTGACGAATCGGGCAAATACAGCAGGCCGGCAGCCGGGTTGCTGTACCGGAGCTGTTTTTCCTGAACTTTCCGTTCTGTCTTTTGTTTGAATTTTTGCACTCTTAATCCACCGGTGATCACATATCGTACGAGTTTATTCCCATAAATGTTCAATCATTTTCGAAAACAGACTGCCTCGAAACGTACCTCTATGAAATCCGGAGCATATCCATGATTCTTCGCCAGATTCAAAACGCCTGTTTTGTCAATAGCAGACAATCATTGATTTTCTCTGATCCGGAATGCTGAAAAGTGAAGTGAGAACGTACATCAAGAATCAAATTGAATCGCCTCCAGGGTAACGAATTGAAGAACCGGAAAGTCTGGGGTCCAGGGCCTGATGATTTCGAAAACTATTTTTTTAAACTGTATCAATTACTCGGTAAATGTCTGAAGGACAAAACAAGCTGACCCGTATCGGGGTCTTTTACGACGGGAACTATTTTCTGCATGTTTCCAATTACTATGCGTATCACCATGATCGCAGGAGTCGTATCAGTATTGCTGGTCTGCACGAATTCGTTCGCTACAAGATCTCCGCTGAAGAAGACAAGGATGTTCACCTCTGCCAGATAGTAGATGCTCACTACTTTCGCGGCAGGCTCTCCGCTCAGGAGGCCAGTAATGAAGGCAACCGCCTTTTTTACGATCGTCTGTTCGACGATATCCTCATGATGGAAGGTGTCACCACGCACTACCTGCCCGTTCGCACGATTCAGGGTTACCGCCAGGAGCGCGGTATTGACGTGTGGATGGCACTCGAGGCTTTCGAGCTCACGCTCCACAAGCAGTTCGATGTGGTGGTACTCATCGCCTCCGACAGCGACTTCGTGCCGCTCGTACGCAAACTCCACACCCTCGGCGTGCGCGTCATGCTGCTGGCCTGGGATTATGAGTACTTCGACGAGGAGGGCCGCCGCCGCTCAACGGTGACCTCCCAGGAGCTCTGGGAAGAAGTGACGTACCCTGTCGCCATGCAGGAACTCATCGAGGAGGGCGACGATGAATCGTCTTTCCCGATCGTCAGGCTGTTTGTCGAACGCAAACGCCAGGCTTATGTACCAGACGCCGTTGTAGAAAATATCGAGATTGAAGAAAATGGAGAACCGCGCACCAGCACGATCTTCAGCCTGAAAGATGGCTACGGTTTTGTCACTTACCCGCAAACCAACAACCTGTTCTTCCATCACTCGTTCCTGATTGATACTGATTTCAATGACCTCCGTGAAGGAGATAATGTAGAATTCACCCTCAGCAGAAACGACCGCGGCGAACCTATCGCCCGTAACGTAAAACTGATCCGCGAAACAGTCGAATAAAGCCTGTTTCCACGAATAACGGAGTTCCACCAGCCTCAAAACTGATGGAACTCCTGCTTTTCTAACGTAACCGCCCTCCCGCAAATGCTGCTGCCCATGCGTTTGCTCTTCTTCTCTCTGTCAGCCACCCTGGCTGCTGCTCTCTTCTCGTGCGCACACGAAAACAGGAACACTGTTTTCCAGCCCGCCCCCCCCGCTCCCGCTCCACCCCGGAACAGCACGCACTTCGAACTGCTCGATCCGAAGTTGTGCGGTATTGACTTCCGGCCGGAAATCACCGACGAACACCGGTACAACTTCATCGCCGATCCGTACATATACAACGGAGGCGGCGTCGCAGCGCTCGACGTGAACAATGACGGCCTGCAGGATCTGTTCTTCACCAACAGGCTGCAGGGATGCCGGCTCTACCTCAACGAGGGAAACCTCCGTTTCAGGGATATCTCCGAAAGCTCGGGTGTGAGCGCTTTCAGCGGACTAAAAACGGGTGTGACCACCGTGGACGTGAATGCCGACGGCCGCATGGACCTGTATGTTTGCCGCACATGGCTGTCGCCAGTACCCGAAAGAAAGAACATTCTGCTGGTAAACAACGGAGACAATACGTTCACCGAGCAGGCCGCCGCCGCTCATCTCGATGACATCTCAGCCTCCCAGCATGCCAATTTCTTCGACTACGACCTCGACGGCGATCTGGACTGCTATATCCTCAACCACCCGGTTGATTTCAAAACCATCAACAACCTCGACCACCCGGGGCAGAACGCCAGGAACGACCAGCCGCGCAATGAATACGAATCGGACCGGCTGATGAGAAACGACAACGGCGTGTTCACAGACGTGACCCGGCAGGCCGGACTCGCGAACCGCGCCTTCGGACTGAGCACCATCGCTTCCGACTTCAACGGCGACGGATGGCCCGACCTGTTTGTGGGCAACGACTTCGTAATGCCCGATTTCCTGTATATCAACAACAAAAACGGCACGTTCACCGACCAGGCCGACCGTTTTTTCAGACATACCTCAAACCACACCATGGGCGCTGATTACGCCGACCTGAACAACGACGGGTTCAGCGACCTCATCACACTCGATATGCTCGCCGAGCCGCTCGAACGGCGACTGCGACTCATGAACACCATGCAGCGCACGCGCGATGCACAGATGCGCGCGAAAGGTTATGGACGGCAGGTGATGCGCAACTCACTCCAGCTCAATAACGGTAACAACGGATTCAGCGAGATGGCCTGCCTGACCGGCATGTTCGCCACCGACTGGAGCTGGGCTCCCCTCATCGCCGACCTCGATAACGACGGATACCGCGATGTTTTTATCTCGAACGGTATTCAGCGGGACCTGAACGACACCGATTTTTTTGTTTTTACGGCCGACAGTATCAACCGGAGTGGAGGTATCAGCAAGAGCCGGTTTCCGGATTTCAATGAGTTTGTGAAGATGATGCCCTCTGTGCCGGTATCTAATTATGTATTCCGGAATACAGGAAACATGACGTTCTCACAGGTTTCAGCGGACTGGGGATTTACGGAAAAAGGGTTCTCCAACGGAGCCGTTTATGCCGACCTCGACAACGACGGCGACCTGGAGATTGTGACGAACAGTCTGCAGACGCCCCCGTGCGTATATGAGAACAAATCAAATGCCGTCAACAGCAACCACTGGCTGCAGATAAAGCTCAAAGGGCCGGCCGGCAACCCGATGGGCATCGGCGCCGTGGTGCGGGTCAGTGACCGCGACGAGGCCGGAAAACCTGTAATCCTTTTCGCACAGGAGATGACCAATGTGCGCGGATTCTACTCGTCGGTGGAGCCCATTTTTCAGGTTGGGGCAGGCTCGAGAACCAGCGTTGAAAAGGTGGAAATCAGCTGGGGGAAGCACGTACAGACACTGTACAACGTGCCGACCAGCCAGCGCATCATATTGAACCGCGCCGACGCAGTGCCCGGGAAACTGCCCGGACTGCGCGTGACAACAGCCTTTGCCGACGTGAGCAAACAGAGCGGCATCCCGTTCGTGCATCGCGCGAGCGACTTCGAGGATTTTGACCGTGAGAAACTGCTGCCGTGGCGGCTGTCGCGCCGGGGTCCATGCGTTTCTGCAGCCGATATCAATGGCGACAAGCTGGGTGATTTATATATTGGAGGCGGCGCCGGGCAGGCAGGCGCTGTGTACATACAGCAGCCTGGCGGACGGTTTGCGGAGATGCCGCAACCCGCCATGGAGAAAGACAAAGCCTGCGAAGACACCGGCTCGGTGTTTTTCGATGCTGACGGAGACGGCGACAGCGACCTGTACGTAGCAAGCGGAGGCAGTGCTGCACCCGACGGATCGGCGGTATATCAGGACAGACTGTATCTGAACGACGGACGCGGCGGCTTCAGCGCTGCAGCAGGAGCCATACCGGCAGAGGGCCAACCGGGCACCTGCGTGGCGGCAGCCGACCTTGACGGCGACGGGCGCCCGGAGCTGATCATCGGCGGCGGATGCGAACCCGGAAAGTACCCGCGCGCAACGCCCGTACGCATACTGCACAACGACGGAGGCACTTTCAGCCTGGCTGCCGGGCTGATACCCGGACTGGCAGATGCCGGACTGGTCACAGAACTCCGGGTGTCCGACCTGAATGGCGATGCGCGGCCAGAGATTATCGCGGCGGGCGAGTGGATGCCTGTGCGTATATTCGGACAGCAGGGAGGCGCCTGTACAGAACTGACCACGCAATACGGTCTTGACAACAGCCACGGACTGTGGCGCTCACTGGAGGTGGCCGACCTCGACCAGGACGGCGATCCTGACCTGCTGGCGGGCAATATCGGCCTGAACACGAGGTATAAAGCCACAGCCGGCGCTCCGCTCAGGCTGTTCGCCAGCGATCTCGACAAAAATGGCTTCACAGACCCGATCGTCGCTCAGGCCGACGGAGAACGTTACCGGCCCGTGGTACAGCGGGAAGTACTGGCCAGTCAGGTGCCCTTGGTTCGCAGGCACTTTCCGCGGAACACGCCGTATGCCGCGGCGGCCATCGAAGAAATATTTCCCGAAGAAGATCTTTTGAGCGGAGAAATCTTGCAGGCGCAGATACTGGCCAGCGGCTGGTTTGAGAACAAGAACGGCGTATTTGTATTTCACGAACTGCCCTACCCTGCCCAGCTGGCGCCTGCAGAGCGCATGATTGCCGGCCAGTTCAACGCGGACGGCATCACCGACCTGATTGTACTGGGCAACGACTACGGGATGGACATTGAAACCTACCAGCTCGACGCCTCGGAAGGTTACGTTTTATATGGCGGTGGCCAGGGCTCATTCACTGATCACAAACTGATCGGGGCCAGCGGCGATGTGAGAGACGGCTGTATGGTGGAGAAAATACTGGTGGTAGTCAGGAATGGCGGGGCTGTCGGGGTTTACAGGTAAATTCAATGGAGCGCAAGTACTTTCACTGCCGTGGTGCGGGATTCACTTCAGAGCCATCTGTTCAGAAATGAAATTACTTTACCGGCGAATGGCACCCTCTTTTTCATCACTGGTTCAGATTTTTTTTCCCCGACAATCAACTGACTCCCCAGTTCAGTATTGCTGTACATTCCGCTGGTTAAATCTGTGAACTCAAATACACCGGCTCGTTGTTTCCAAATAACAAACTGACCGTACGGGAGCGCATATATTCTGGCATGTACAGCCTCTGCAAAGTAAACAGCGAAAGGGAATACCAGTGAGGGCTCAAACTCCTGGCTGTGCTGCCAGATTGAAGGACAGAAATCATCGCCGGCGATAAAACCGTTTTCTTTCACTTTGGGCCACATACTGATGAGATCAACAGAAATCCCTTTCAATGTGTGATCTCCGTCAATATAGACGAGGTCAAGCGAATTGTCCTGAATTTCACTGACAACTTCCGTTGTTTTTCCCCTGAGAACAATTCGTTTCCCCCTTGCGAAATCTGTTTTTTCTATGGTTTCCTGATAGAACTGTTCAAATGTTTCATTGTCTGTATTGGCCGGCTTGTTCCATGCCTCGAGATTTCTCCATGGGTCAATCATGGTGTATTTTTCAATACATTGACTCTTTTCCAGCACCTTCTTTGCAAATTCTCCCCTGTAAACGCCCAGTTCGGCCACATTGGACAGACCGAACGTTTCAATCAGGCTGATACAGATATCAACCCTGTTATTACTTTTACGTACAATTTCAGCTATTTTCTCCTTCATAAAAATCTGTTTTTTGAATGCGCCGGCAACAGCTCGCCACATCTGCTGTCATCGTTTTTATTTTTAAACCCAGCGCTGATTTTGAAACATGCAAAACAAACAGAAGCAGGTCAAACCGTCTCCGCAGAGGAAGTGATTCCCGGGTTGAAATTGATTTCTTCAGAAATTCCCGGAGTACAACTATTTTAAATTTACGGGGGATTTCAGCAAAGATATTTTCAAGATAAGTCAGTGTCGGTTTGCTCCATACATCACTGTCACCCTGTATGTCTTCATTTGCAAATTCATATTTCCGGAGTGAGTACCTGTTGCAAAGCCAGTTTGCATCGCTGGACAAACAATCCCATACCGTTTTGCTTTGTCCCTTTGTGAGCATTAATTTTCGTCCGGGCATACCAGACAAAAATTGTCCCAGCCTGTCTATATATGTCAGTTTTAATATGTAAGATTTTGACTTGCATTTTATTAAAGCATTCAACAACTGGGCAGTTTCATAATTCAGACTTTTGTTTTCCTGTATTATTTCCGGTTTTATTATTTCGGGAGTCTTTTCAGCAATTATTTCCATGAATGCACCTGCCGGACCGTACTGATGATGCACCATGTCTTCGAATCTGAAGACGGCGATACAGTCATGGCCAAAGACTTCCGAAATTGTACGTATCAAATTTTCAAGTTTGTGTGATTGCAGGGTGAGGCTGTTCAAATGGTTTTCTATATCAATACCCCTGGTAACGATCAATGTCTGTGAGTGACTTTTGAACCAGGCGACCGGGTGGCGGCATATCAGTATTACGCGGAAACAAACATCGGGGTGAGTTATTCCGGTCAGGTAAGACCGAAGACTGACAAGTTCACTTAATGACAATAAAGAGATGTCTTCACCCGAAATGACCAGTGTTTCTCCCTGAAATCCGGATATCTGACTTTCGATTTGTCTGCGATACTCTGAATGAAGCTTGCTGATGGCTTCGTCTGTTGTTATTTCCTTGCGGACATTAATGTGATATTCTTCCGGATTATCACAAAACAAACTGTAGAAGGGAATCGAGTGATTATCAACAGGCGCATCGCCGATATAAAATACGGGATACAGAATACCTGCTCCGGCCAGTGCGGAACGTTCGCGGCAGAGTGTCCTCTGAATTGTGGTTGTGGCTGTTTTATGCAGACCAATATGCAGACAGATTGTTTTTACCATTTAGTCAGTGCACATCCTTTTGTCCTGTCGTCAAAAGTTCCGTTTTCGTACACGAGGTTGCCGTTAACGAATGTCCGGATTACCTTCGAGTGGAAGGTAGTACCCTCGAGGGGCGACCAGCCGCATTTGGAGTAGATACCGTCTTTATCTACCGTCCAGCTGGCATTCAGGTCAACCATTGTCAGATCGGCGAAATAGCCTTCGCGGATGAATCCTCTCTTTTCAATATGATAGAGGACGGCCGGATTATGGCACATTTTTTCCGCTATTTTCTCCAGAGAGATGAGCCCCTGTCTGTAGAACTCGAGCATGATATTCAGCGAATACTGTACGATCGGGGCACCCGACATGGCCTGGAAATAAGGTCTTTGCTTTTCCTCCAGGGTGTGCGGAGCGTGGTCGGTTGTAACGATATCAATTCTTCCGTCCATCAGGGCATTGAAGAGGCCTTTTCTGTCTTTTTCTGTTTTGATTGCGGGGTTCCATTTGATCAGCGTTCCCAGTCGCTCATAGTCTTTGTCGGAGAACCACAGATGGTGTACCGACACTTCGGTGGTAATATTTTTTTCTTCCAGCGGGATATCATTGCGGAACAAATGAGTTTCTGCTTCAGTGGTCAGGTGCAGAATATGGAGGCGCGCCCTGTGTTTGTTGGCGATATCTATGGCTCTTCTGGTTGCTTCGTAGCATGCCTTTTCACTCCTGATGACCGGATGGAACTCAACAGGGACATTTTCACCGTATTTTTCCCTGAAAATTTGTTCATTTTCCTCAATAATCTGTTCTTTTTCGGAATGTATGGCCACGATTGACTTGCAATTGGCGAACAGCTTTTCCATTGTTTCGGGATTGTCTGCCAGCAGATTGCCTTTTTTCGTGAAGTAGAGTCCGTCGTCAGATACCGCCAGGAGCCGGGAGGTATCGAGCCTGATTATCTCATCGAGATTATCGCCATTAACTCCGAGGAAGAAACCGAAATTGGCGAGCGATTTTTCAGCTGCTAGCCGGTATTTCTCGTTCAGGATATCCATTGTCAGTACATTGGGTACTGTGTTGGGCATATCAATAAACGAGGTGACACCTCCTGCAACGGCTGCCCTGCTTTCTGTGTACAGATCGGCTTTATGCGTCAGTCCGGGGTCGCGGAAATGTACTTGTCCGTCAATGATCCCCGGGAACAAATACTTGCCGGTTCCGTCAATAACGTTGGCATCCGGCTCATCATTTTGTCCGATTTTCCGGATCAGTCCATTATCAACAAGGACATCTGTGACCGTTATTTGCCCTTCATTAACGACGGAGATGTTTTTTATCAGTGTTTTTTTTGTCATTGTGCCTGTTTGTCTGGTGATGAGCCGGTGCCGGCCTGCAGTATCTGGTATTAGCAGGAATTTTCTGCAAAACCGGAGCGATTCCGGGGTGCAATAATACGAAAAGAAACCCGGAGGCGATACGTCTGAAGGCAACAGCGACCCTGACGGGACAGATATGCTGCCGGGATCAGTCGGGGTGGATCTGCCTATATCAGTCTTTCATTCAGTTTGTGCTTCCATTTTACGAATCCGTCAACGAAGCCGGATGTGATATCGTCGTGTTCGATGGAGCAGAAAACGAGGGCGCTGTCGTGATGATTATTTTTGTATGCCCGTTTATACTGTTCCCGGCCTGTATTCCTGATAGTATTGATGATATCTTCGATTCTCCTGTACTGCAGTTCGATATCTTTTTCAGATTTGCCGATACTCCATATATAGGTCGCATGGCTGTTGAGCAGTTCCCACACAAAATGGTTGTTTTCTCTGCCTTCTATCAGGAAGAGGAAGCCGAAGTTGGGATGAAGCGTGAATCTGATTCTGAAATTGGCCGACTGTTTGTTTCCCGACAGGTATTCCAGCTGTTTTCTGTTTCGGGTGTTGTGGTGGCTGATGAGAAACTGGAGGATATCCTTTTCATCCTGTCGGAAAACATTTCCTTCCACGTCTTCCGAATCTCCGGTTTCGAAAATATCCTCTGCAGTGAAAAGAGACTTGTCAATATCCGGCAGTTTCGGGGATCGGGTGATTGACAGTGTCCGCTGGTATTTGATGCTGTCAATCAGTTCTTCATTGATCATGGCAACCTCGGGGGCGGTGGCTGAAACCGATGTGACTTCACCGCCGGTTGTGGTGATTGTGGCGAGTACCCTCAACTTTCTCGACCTGAGTTTCCTGGCGAACCAGGATTTGATATTATCGAATTCAGGCAGAATGAAATCGTTGTCTATTTTGAACTCGACAATATCTTTTACTTCTTTGACATATTTGCTGAATGTGAGGTATCCGAGTTTGAAAGTGGTATCGGACAAGTAAACAGAAAGCTCTACTTCATATATTTTTACAAGCGGGCGAGTTTCTGTTGAACCGGGCATATCCCTGTCATTCAGAGACCGGGAGTGATCATCATCATTTCGGGCTGACAAATGAGCTCCGGGTATTGCGTATGCCGGTACACCTGTTTGTTTTTCCTTCAACAATCGTTCATCCTCATGATTTTGCAGGACGTCGAGCAGTTTGATTTTTCGGTAGCTTGAGAGGAGCGGTTCCAGTTGCGGCCAGTCGAACGGGACAAACGAGAGTTGCCTCACCTCTTTCTTTGGTTTCTGGAGGTGGTGTTTATGGGTATCTTTGGCATTATAGTCAATAATTCTGACTTTCAGGCACTTGTTATCCGGATTGTATTCGAGCATTTCCACCTTCCAGAAAATATCCTTACTTGCGCGAAACGTCAGGTGGTCAACCGGAATATCGGTCTGCCGGATTGGTATGGCCAGATCCGGATTCAGGAAAACCGCCCGGTTTTCGATTTTTATGATTATTTCCCTTGACACGGTGGCTTATGGAAAAGCAAACCGACGCTGCGGCATGGCTGTCTGACAATAAATACTTGCTCGTACAAAGATATGAACGGTACAGGAAAAATTCATTGTTCAGCAGCAGAAAGCGATCCGAAACGGTGCAGGCTGGCAGTTACTATCCCACCCTTACAGAAGTCATCGTCAGGGAGCCGGCGAGAGCCCGGTCGTTGAACAGGGTGACCTCTTCGCCTTTTTCCTGCAGTGCCACGGTGTAGAGCAGCGGCAGATAGTGTTCGGGTGTTGGTATGGCGAGGTCGAATGACTTTCCCTGCGAGCGGAAGTTGACGAGTGGCTGGTGATCGCCGGAGAGGATACTATTCTTCATTTTTTCGCTGGCCTCGATTGCCCAGTCGTAGCCGAAGGTTTCATTCAGGCGTCGCCATTCCACCATGGCGAGGTTGTGTACCATGTTGCCGCTGCCGACGATCAGCACGCCCTTGCGTCGGAGGGCAGCCAGTTCTTTGGCCAGATCGTAGTGCCACCGGGCAGACTGGCGGTAATCGAGGCTCATCTGGATTACGGGTACATCAGCGTTGGGGTACAGATGTTTGATCACCGACCAGGCGCCGTGGTCGAGTCCCCATTTTTCATCGAGGCCCACTTCGGTTTTTTTGACCAGATTTCTGGTTTCTGCTGCCAGTTCGGGGCTGCCGGGGGCAGGATACTGCACATCGAACAGCGCCTTCGGGAAACCGCCAAAGTCGTGGATAGTACGCGGTTTTTGCATGGCGGTGACGAAAGTCCCCTGTGTTTCCCAGTGTGCCGAGATGACGAGAACAGCCGAGGGCCGGCTGATTTCGCTGCCCACCTTTCGGAACCCGGATACAAATTCGTTTTCTTCTATGGCATTCATGGGGCTGCCGTGGCCAAGGAAGAGTACGGGCATTCGCTCCGTATTATCCATATCCCGTGTCAAATTGTTCAGTTCATTGAGTTTCACTGCAGCACCTGTTGCTGGCAGAAAGGCCAGTGCTTTCAGAAAATCCTTGCGATTCATGTAAACGACTGTTTTTTGGCAAGTAAAAACAAGCAGATCAAAACTAAAACTGATCTGTCTCCTGCCTTGACAAACCTGCAGCTTTCAATATGTCATCATCTGACAAACCCATTGTTTTCAGATTTTTGGCAACACCCGACAGAGGGAGCCCTACTGCCTTTCCACCCTGACAAACCGCCTGGCCAGCGCTCTCCGAACTGGCAGATCATACAGTTTCAAAGCGGCCAGGGCGACAAAAACCGACCCGACAATTACCAGTATGGCGAGGGGAACGCCTTCCATGAAGGTTTTCTTGTTGTTGACAGCCCATGCTGAATAGACATACACAAATGGGAAATGGGTGATGTACAGCGGATAGGAAATATCGCCAAGAAAGGTACAGATCTTTTCACTCAGCGAGTCTTTGACCTGTCCGATGGCTCCGAGCCAGATAATCAGCGGGAAGACAAGAATAATGATGAAAGACTCATACAGACCATTCATCCATACTTTATCGTAACCGCCCACCCTTGGTATGCTCAGAACTGCAATCAGCATGATGGCGGTCAGGAGGAAGGTGTTCCGGCCGCTTTTGATATCCACTACCCTTCTGAGCAGCATACCTGCCATGTAGGGAAACAGCAGACGGGTGAAGCCGATCCGGAGCTGTTCGGGTTCGGTTGACCAGCCGCCAATCAGGTCGCCGGAGGTATTGGTTGTCACCAGATGAACAGTGGCTGCCGCTGCCAGGAATACCAGGGCCGCCAGTATCAGGTTGGGAAGTTTTCTGAGTATAAAAACGTGCAGTATATTCGCCAGATACTCAAAGAAGAGCGACCAGGCAGGACCGTTGAGGGGGTGCATTTCGTTCCAGCCCCTGATATCCATGGACGGCGGCACCGGGATGAGGGTATAGCCGACAAACATGATCAGAAGCAGTTGTTCGATGCTGGTGCCGGCTATTTTCGGGAAAAGGGATGATTCCTGAAAGTAAAACAGAAGTGCGCCGATGGTCATACCGAGAATGATCAGCGGATGCAGGCGTATCAATCGTCGTTTCAGGAAATCTGTGACCGTCATCCTGTCCCAGCGGTCGTCGTAGGCGTGTGCCATGACATAACCCGAGAGCATGAAGAAGAAATCAACCGTGAGGTAGCCGTGATTGACGAACATTTTGTGAAAGTCACCGCCTGCATAGGGTTCGAACGTATGCATGATCAGTACCATAACAGCGGCCACGCCGCGCAGGCCGTCGAGAATCAGCAGGTGTTTTTTGGAGTCGCTGTAAGAAGAGGCAGATGTCATTTCTGTCGGGATGAGATAAAAGATTGGGTACTGGTGTCTGAACTGTCAGTCGGGGCGCCATTGCTTCCATGAATGCTCCGACTGACAGTGTTTGTGAAATTATCTGACGATCATCAGTGATCTGGCAGCGAACACCTTCCCCGTACCGGCACTTGCCGGCATGGCCAGATACATACCGGCGGGCAGGCTGCCCAGCGATACAGTTTGATGTGAGGCGGTCAGCGTGACTTCCCGTACCAGGTTGCCGGTGCTGTTGAAAATACGGAGCAGGGCATTTTCGGTACCTTCAGGCAGTGATACGGTTATGGCATCACCGGAAACCGGGTTGGGCACCAGATTCCAGTCAGCCACGGCAGCAAGTTCGGGTGCTGCAGACGATGTACTGCAGGCAATTTCTTCCAGTTTCAGGGAGACATTGCTCCAGAAGGTATCGCGGTGCAACTTGTAGGCAGCATTCTCATATATATTGGTATGTCCGCCTCCGGGAACAACATGGAGCGAGTGCCAGACACCTGCTTCTTCCGCGCGCGCGTGGAGCAGATTGCTGCCCTGCAGGTAGGCAATATTGGCTGCGAGGCCCGAGTTGAAAGGCACCGTTTCGTCTGCAGTACCGTGAATACTGATCATTGGCGACTCTTCCTGTTCAATCCAGTTGGCCCTGTACAGTCCGCCCGACATATTGACCACAGCTTTTGAAGCAGAGGAATAGGTTTTGTTGGTTGCCGATCCGCTCACGCCTTCCAGGCCACCATTCTGGTTGATAAAATTGACCAGAAACTGCGGAATATCATCTTCCATATCGAGGTAAGTGCAATGCAGTGCCGCTACAGCTCCGGCCGAATAGCCACCGATAAAAATATTGTCGGGATCGGCTTTGAACAGGTTGGCGGTGGCAGCATCCTCGCGGAAGTAGCGCACGGCAGCGCGCATATCCCCCACTGCCTTTACTGCCGTGTCAAAAATATCGAGCGAGTCGGGGAATCCGAGCAGGAAGAATGGATACAGGCGATAGGTGATGGATGCAGTTACGTATCCTTTTTTGGCCATGAGCTCGCACCAGGGCTGCATCATGCTGCGATCGCCGAAGATAAAGCTGCCGCCGTGTTCGAAGATAATCACGGGGCGGGCGGCAATCTGATCGCCTTCGGGCTCATAGACATCCATCTGAAGGGTCATGGGTACGCCCGTGTGCGAGAGCGAGGGTGCGTACGTGACTGTTGTTTTTTTGACGGTCTGGAACACGTCGTTTATGTAGCGGTTTCCATCGCAACCGGGGTTCTGAGCATTCGAGAAGCCCGTGAGGAGGGCCATAAAAAGCGCTGGAAGAAAGTGTTTGTTCATGTTTTTCTTCTTTATTTGATGTTAATGAAATCAACTCCTGCAGCCCGAATCAACTGGTTCAGGCGCGGAATATCCTGCAATTTAAGGGTTTTCCAGATAACCAGCTGTTCATCTGTCAATTTGAACAGATAATCGCGCACTTCGAGGCTCTGATTTGTAGGAGGGAAGTCGCCGTTAACGTTCAGTCCCATCAGATTTGCGAGTTTGTCGTTGAGCCTGACGGGGTAATTGAGCGGATCCTGTGAGCTCCGGTTTCTGGTCTGGTAGAGCGCCTCTTCCACGCTGGTCATGGAAGAGTCAATCACGGAAATCAGGTCAGCAATTTCTTTTGTGCTTTTTCCGGCCGGAAGTTCATTTTTGAGTGTTTGCAGTTTGGCTCTCACCGATCTGATTTCTCTGATTGTACGGTGTGCTTCCGTGAGTTTGGCGCCAACTGACTGTACGAAACTGAACTGGGCGGCGAAGTGATCATCGGACACATTTGTTCCGGGGTCCCGCAGAATTTCGAATGTCTCTTCCACAGTTTTTCCTGCTGCTGTCAGTCTGACCCTGTAAATTCCCGGTACAGCTTTGGCTCCTTCGAGGTCGTAGCTCCAGAGAATCATTCCGTCGAATTTTTCGGCATCGGGGTATCTCATATTCCAGACAAACAGATTGGCACCGGCCTTCAGGTCGGTCAGGGGGCCGTTCACGGGTTTCGGCGGCGAGGCTACGGGTTTATTGAAAACAGTGGAAAACACCCTGACCGTATCGCCATCGTTTTCGAGGAAAGCCAGTGTTACTGTATCTTTTTCAGACGGTTTATCCGGGAGGGTGAAATGAATCAGGGTTCCGTTCGGATGATTTTCGCCAGCCAGTTTTGAGCCTTTGGAAGCGCTGCCCCTCATTCTGAAGGATGGCGCCGGTTTGAAGAGAAATCCGCCGGCAGTTTCCTGTTTCAGGTTTGCGGCCTGATGCAGCACCGAGAGATCGTCCACTGACCAGATTGAGCGGCCCTGTGTGGCGGCCAGCAGGTGATTGTCTTTGATGACAAGATCAGTAACGGGTACGACGGGCAGGTTAAGCTGGAATGATTGCCAGCTGACGCCATCGTTGAAACTGACATACATACCCTGTTCTGTACCAGCGTACAGGATTCCGGGTACCGTCTGATCGGCTCTGATTACCCGGGTGAAATGATTATCCGGTATTCCTTCTGTTATTTTGACCCATGTTTTGCCGTAATCCTTTGTTTTGAAAAGGTACGGCCGGTAATCGCCGAGTTTGTAGGCGGTACAGGCCAGGTAACATCCGCCATCGCTGTGCGGATCGGGTTCGAGCGAGTTGACCATCGTCCAGGCGGGCAAGCCGGCAGGGGTTACATTTGTCCAGTTTTTGCCTCCGTCGCGGGATACGTGCACCAGCCCGTCGTCGCTGCCCGTCCAGAGCAGGTCTTTCACCCGGGGACTTTCGGCTGCAGCGAAAATGGTACAGTAGTATTCCACACCCGTATTGTCTTTGGTAATGGGCCCTCCGCTGGATTTCTGCCGGCTTTTGTCGTTGGTGGTGAGGTCGGGACTGATGGTCGTCCAGCTTTGACCCTCGCTGGTGGACACATGCAGGTGGTTGCTGGCCACATAGAGTTTGCGGGGATCATGAGGACTGAAGAAAACCGGATAGTTCCACTGGAAGCGGTAGCGGGCGTCTTCGGCGCCATGTCCCATATTATCCTCGGGCCACACATTGATGGCTCTTGTTGTTTTGTTTTTGTGGTCCACGCGTGTCAGGAGGCCGTGGTATTCGCCGCCATAAACGATATCGTTGTTGAGCGGATCAACGGCCATTGTTGCACTTTCACCGCCGGCGCTGGCTTCCCAGTGTCGTTCTGTAATTGCACCATCGGTGGATCTGTGAGCGATTCGCACGCTGGAGTTATCCTGCTGGGCGGCATAAATATTGAACGGGAAGGCATTGTCAGTGGTAATCCTGTAGAACTGGGCGGTTGGCTGATTATGACAAGTGGACCAGGTATTTCCGCCGTCGTACGTGATCTGCGCGCCGCCATCGTCGCCGATAATCATTCTTTTGGGATTTTCGGGAGCGATCCAGAGGTCGTGGTGATCTCCGTGCGGGGCATATCGGGACTGGAACGTACGTCCGCCATCTTTGGATTTGTGATAGGCTACATTCATTACATACACCACATCAGCGTCGGCGGGGTCGGCGTAAATGCGGGAATAATACCAGGCGCGCTGTCGGAGCGACCGGTCTTCATTGACCTTCGTCCAGGTTTTTCCGGCATCATCGGAACGGAACACACCACCCGACTGACTTTCAACGACAGCAAAGACGCGGTCGGGATTGACGGGGGAAACAGCGAGTCCAACAATACCGATAGTATCTTTCGGCAGTCCTTCATTCGCTGTTATTTCCGTCCAGGTATCGCCGCTGTCGGTACTTTTCCATATTCCGGAGCCTGCACCGCCGCTGCTGAAATCGTGGGGAGTCCTTCTGACCCGCCAGAAGGAGGCGTACAGGATACGGGGATTGGAGGGGTCCATGGCGAGATCCACAGCGCCGGCATCGGGGTTTACGAAAAGTACCTTTTCCCACGATTTGCCGCCATTGACGGAGCGGTAAACGCCCCTTTCACGGGAAGATTTGAACAAGTCGCCCAGTACCGCTGCATAAACCACATCGGAGTTGTGCGGGTGTATGCGTATGCGCGGAATATGGCGGCTTTCGGGGAGTCCGGCCGATTTCCAGGTGCGTCCGGCGTCGTCTGACTTCCACATACCGGAGCCATACGACACGTTGCCGCGGACAGTACATTCACCGCCGCCGGCGTAGATAACATTATGGTCGGATGGAGCCACTTCGACAGCGCCGATACTGCCACCGAAGAAACCGTCGGAGATATTCTCCCAGGTACGGCCACCGTCCTGTGTTTTCCAGACGCCGCCGCCCGTACTGCCGAAATAGAAAAGATCGGGTTTGCCGGCCACACCTGTGACGGCTGCCGATCTGCCGCCCCGGAAGGGGCCAATATTCCGCCAGGAAGTGGATGCGAGCAGAGCAGGGTCAACGCCTTTTTTCTGGGCGGAAATACCTGTTACAGCACAAAAAAGAAGTGTAAGGATCAGAAAACGATTCATAGACCGGTTTTTAAAGCATGTAAACAGCCTGAAAGTTGAGGCAGTGCAGATTCCATGCCTTCGACATGGGGGCAGGGTTCCAGTCGGCGGGATTGTACATAAACAACAGCGAGCGATAGAACCTGAACGTGAATCCGAGGTGCTGATTTGCCCAGAAACTGAAGCCAAGGTTGATACCGAAATCATTTTTTTTGAGATAATCGGGGGCTACACTGCCGAGTGCGTTCAGTTCGTCTTTCAGTCTGGAGCTGATAAAGCGTGAATAGGAGAACCCCAGGTTGGCAGAGACCTTGTAGTACTCGGTATTGCCGGCACCTTCAGCGAGCCAGTCCTTGTAATGCCACATGACAGGCACTTCCACATAATTGAGTCTGAGAGAGAACGGGAACAGTTCAAATTCGCCGGGCACCAGTTCACTCTGTGAGCCGCGCTGGGAGAACAGAAACTCCATACTGGCTTCCGTTTTTTGGGTGAGCAGGCTCGTGACCCTGATACCAGTTTGCAGGCCGACCTTGTTATACCCTGCCGAGAGATCGCCGTCAATCTGGGAGGCGACGAGGCCTGCAACAGCACCTGCGCGGAACCGCTGTTGTGCCCGGGCAGCAGTCAGGAGGCAAAGAGAAAGAAAAGAAACTTGCAAAACGCGCTGGAGAATCCTGAAATCCATATTGTTTGAGTTTTTAAATACTTTTGTGCCGCTTCGCTGCGAAGATAAAACCCTTTGCGAACTCAACGACAACAAACTTCAACATGCGTTATACAGTAAACACATTAAAGAAGCTGGAAGCCCTTTTCGAGGAACTTGATTACAGCGTTCGCTATGAGAAAGGGAGCTTCCAGAGCGGTTACTGCATTGTTGAGAACAGGCGCATTGCCGTAATTAACAAATTTTTCGACACGGAGGCGCGCATCAACACGCTGCTCGATATCCTGTCGAGATTTGAGCTCAGCGGGGTTGAGCTTCCGGAAAAATCGCGGGAGATGATAGAAAAGTGGCGCAAAGAGCAATCGGATTCATGACAAGTGTTACCATTCTCGGAACCGGCACCTCACAGGGAGTACCTATTATCGGGTGTGAATGCCGGGTTTGTACCTCTTCCGATCCGCACGACAACCGGCTGCGCTCGTCGGTAATGGTGACATCCGGAGAGACTGTAGTAGTGATAGATGCCGGCCCCGACTTCCGCCAGCAGATGCTCCGCGCACGTGTGAAGCGACTTGATGCCATCCTGCTCACCCATGAGCACAACGATCATGTAATCGGTCTGGATGATATCCGGCCGTTCAATCACCGGAGCGGCAGTCCCCTGGAGGTATATGCGCTCACGCGGGTTGCCGGAGAGGTTAAAAAACGGTTTGAGTACGTTTTTGCCGACCCGATTCCGGGTTTGCCAAGGGTTGAACTGGTTCCCGTATTACCCGGAGAGCCTTTTGTTATTGGTGAGCTGGAAATACTTCCGGTCGGAGTGATACACGGGAAACTGCCGATTGTCGGATACAGATTCGGCGATTTTGCCTATCTGACCGACGTAAAATACATGGAAGAGGAGGACCTGGAGAGGCTGAAAGGCGTTAAAAAACTTGTAATCAACGCCCTTCAGCATGAGTGGCACCCCACGCACCTGAGCCTGACGGAAGCACTCGGGCTGATCAGGCGAATAGAGCCGGAGCAGGCCTGGCTGACACATCTGAGCCATCACATGGGAGTTGCCTCGGTAGTGGGGGAAACACTGCCTCCGGGGGTTCAGCTGGCTTTCGACGGCCTTGAAATCGTTGTTTAATCCGGCTTTTTCAGGAGGTAATCTGACTCGAACACCTGATTCACGTTATTCTGGTAAATGGCGTAGTTAAAGCCCTTGTGGATGGCATATGCTCCGTGGCGGCCCTTTTTGTCAACTGCCACGAAGCCCACCTGAGCGACTTTGCTCTGTTCGGGGTACTTTCTGACCAGGCGTTTAATGGCTGCCTCGGCGGCTTTCTGTGGCGATGCGCCCCTTCTCATTTCCTCGACCACGAGGAAACTGCCCAGAGTGCGGAGCACCATTTCGCCAAGACCCGTGCATGCTGCGCCGCCCACTTCATTGTCCACAAACATACCTGCACCAATAATAGGACTGTCGCCTACCCTGCCGTGCATTTTGAAGGCAGCACCACTGGTAGAGCAGGCTCCGGAAATATTGTTGTGCTGGTCAACAGCTACAATACCGATTGTGTCGTGGCGTTCCACATTGATTACAGGTTTGTATTCAGAGCGTACCTTCCAGTCTTCCCATGCTTTTCTGGCCACCTCGGTCAGCAGATTTTCATGGGGGAACCCTTCAGCCCGGGCAAAGCGATAGGCGCCTTCGCCGGTGAGCAAAACGTGCGGCGTTTTCTCCATCACGCGGCGGGCCACGCTGATGGGGTGCATGATATTCTGGAGAAAGGAGACACAGCCGGCCTGTCCGAGTTCGTCCATAATACATGCATCCAGTGTCACATTGCCGTCGCGGTCGGGAAATCCGCCGTATCCCACGGAAGTATCCTCCGGATCGGCTTCAGGTACGCGGGCGCCGGCTTCCACCGCATCGAGAGCCCGGCCACCTTTCGAGATAATATCCCATGCGGCGGCGGTAGCTTTCGTATTGGGGCCCCAGGTGGCAATCACCACCGGAGAGGCACTTTTGTCGGATTTTTCAAGAATTTCGCGGGAACCTCTGATCAGATCGGCCGCAGAGAGTGCTATTCCGCCGAGAAGCGTGTTGTGTAAAAATTTCCTTCTGGAATTCACGATGCAAGAGAGTGGTTAAAGCATTATTTGAAAAAGAGCGCGTAAAGTATGAATATTATTTTGCAGGCATCTCTGAATAAGTGCCAAATTAACCGGAAACATGAAAATATCTGAAAACAGATGGTGTACCTTCGCCCAATGAGCGATACCACACTGCTTTTTTTCATTTTTTTCACCATAGCACTCGTTTATTCGTCGGTGGGGTTTGGCGGCGGTTCAAGCTATCTGGCGGTACTTGCGCTGTCGGGACTGCCATTCGCGGAAGTCAGGCTCACAGCCATGACGTGCAACATTGCCGTGGTGCTCGGAAACACGACACTTTTCAGGCGCAGCGACTGGTGGGATGGCAGGAAGTATCTGCCTTTCGTGGCTGCAGGAATGCCAATGGCTTTTCTGGGTGCCATGATACCACTGAGGGAGAAGAACTTTTTCATTTTGCTGGGAGGTACACTGCTGCTGGCGGCTCTGCTGCTCTGGTTTCAGCCTGTATTGAAGCAGGAACTGCCTGAAGCAGAAAGCCGAAAAAAACGCACGACAGACTGGATATCGGGAGGTGCCATCGGTTTGCTCTCGGGAATGGTGGGTATAGGTGGCGGTATATTTTTGTCACCACTGCTGTTTTTCCTCCGGTGGGACAAAGCAAAACACATTGCTGCCACAGCGAGTTTGTATATACTTGCCAATTCTGTGGCCGGACTTGCCGGTCAGCTGGCTTCCGGCGCCACCAACTTTGATCCCTTTCGACTTGTCACCCTGATTGCAGCGGTTACGCTGGGAGGGCAGATCGGAACGAGAAGCAGTCTGCGCTGGTTCAGTCCGTTATGGGTAAGGCGCATCACAGCGCTGCTGGTATGCCTGGCCGGTTCGGAAGTACTCTGGAAATATCTGTAAATTTGCATCAGGAATGAAAATTGAAATACTGACCTTCGGCATAGCCCGGGAGATTTGCGGCGGGCGGCTGATACAAATAGATGTGGAAGCGGGGACAGACACCGATGGACTTCGGTTGCTGCTGGCAGCATTGTATCCTGCCCTGTCGGGACTTGCACAGTTGAGTATTGCCGTCAATTCGGAATATGTCACAGAGCCGGTAGTACTCCATCCGGGCGATGAAATTGCCATCATACCCCCTGTCAGTGGCGGTTAAACCGAGATGAATATGACGCTCGACATACAGATTTTCGACACACCCCTTGATCCGGCTCAATGCATTCGCACCGTTTCCGACGCCGGTTCGGGCGGAATACAGGTATTCATAGGGAACGTCAGAAACCGGACAGCCGGCAAAACGGTACTGAGACTGGAATACGAGGCCTATGACAGCATGGCAATCCGCGAAATGGAAAAAATCGCGACAGAAGCCGGCAGACGCTGGGATATCACCGGCGTTGTGGTACATCACCGGACGGGTGTGCTGGCAGCCGGTGAAACAGCTGTGATTGTTGCCGTTGGCGCTGCGCACCGGCATGCAGCAATAGATGCATGCCGCTATATTATTGATACACTCAAGGCAACCGTACCAATCTGGAAAAAGGAAGTATTTGAAGACGGCGAGGTATGGGTGTCGGCATATCCCTGAATGATGAGCAACAAGAAAGAACTGGTGCTGGGAACGGCACAATGGGGCTGGACAATCGGTCGCGAAAAAGCATTTGAGATACTTGAGTACTGGCTGAATGCCGGCTTCAGGGCTGTTGACTGCGCCACCAACTATCCGATCAACCGGCAGCCGGCATGCTTCAGGGCTGCCGAGGGTATTCTGTCAGAATTTGTTCAGGCTCACGGACTGAACAACCTGGACGTGACGATGAAAATCGGGAGTACGGACAACATGCGTACGCCCGACAACAACCTGTCGTCCTCCTTCATACAGATGATCGGGCATGAATATGGCAGGATACTTGGCAAAAACCTGGGCTGTCTGATGATTCACTGGGACAACCGGGACCGGGAGGAGGAAATTGAAAACACACTGACCGGCCTCCGGAGGGTATGCTCAGAGCTGCAATGCAGGATGGGGCTATCGGGTGTACGCAACCCTGACGTGTATGCGCGTGTGAGAGGTACCGACACCTTCGATATTCAGGTCAAGCACAATGTCCTGTTTTCCGATCTGGAAAGATACACACCGTGGTTACCTTCAGAAACCCACAGGTACTATGCGTACGGCATCAATGCGGGCGGCATCAAATTGCCCGGAGAGGCCTACTCAGGCACAAGCACCTACATAGTGCGCGGTGGAAATCCCGAATTGAATGAAGAACAGACGGAGCGGATCAGGAGTCTGACCGAACGTTACCGTCAGGACAAAGGAACAGAAATCAGTCGCATGTGGCAGCTGGGGCTTACCCATGCAATATCGGAGAATGCGCTTCACGGTATCATAGCCGGCATTTCATCGGTGGATCAGCTGAAGGAACTGATCAGCTGGTATGAGGTGCAGCAATAAAAAATTGCCTGCCAGTTCCGGAGAATGGCAGGCAATTGCAAGTCAATGAATATACCGTCTTGCTGTCAGAGATGCAGTTTTTCCTTTTTCAGGAGGAGGGCCTCTCTGGTCTCCACCCTGTCAGGATCGGGCACACAGCAGTCAACCGGACAAACAGCGGCACACTGAGGTTCTTCATGGAAGCCGGTGCACTCCGTGCATTTGTCGGGCACGATATAGTAAAAATCGTCGGAAACGGGTCCGTGTTTGACTGCAGCATCAGTGACGGCGCCGTTTTCGAGGGTGAAAGCCCCCCTGACGGCAGTTCCGTCTGAAATTGCCCACTCAACACCTCCCTCATAAATAGCGTTGTTGGGGCACTCCGGCTCGCATGCACCGCAGTTGATGCATTCATCCGTAATTATGATTGCCATGGCGAAAAAGACATTTTATTGAACCCTAAACAACCGTTTGTCAACAAAGTTTTCCGATTACCTGATGATTTTGATGAATGCGGGCAGATCACCTTTTGCCAGTTCATCCCTTGCGGCATCGGCTTCAGCCCTGGTATCGAACTGATCAACAGCAACGGCGTAGAAACCGGAATCCGGGAATTTCAGAATGCGGGCTCTCTCGAATCCGAGGTTGCGCAGCTGATCAACACGGGTACGGGCGCCGTTCAGAAGTTTGAAGGAGCCGGATATGACATAAAAACCTCTTTCTGTTACATTTTTGACATCACCTGAAGCACTGACGGGAGCTGTATTGACATTTACCGGCGTATCTGTCGCAGCCACTTCAGCAGGCTTGGCCGGAGTGGCAGGTTTTCCGGATGTTTGTACCGGTGTTCCGGAGGCAGCGTTGGTCACCCTGATTTCGGTACGGCGGTTTCGGGCATATTCCGGTTCGGAGCACTTCACGCCGTCTTTGCACCGGTTTCGTGGTTCAGTTTCACCATATCCGTGTGCTACAAGGCGGTTTGCGTTGATGCCCCTGGCTACAAGGTAATCAACAACACC
Source organism: uncultured Bacteroidota bacterium (assembly GCA_903836265.1). Classification (GTDB taxonomy): domain Bacteria; phylum Bacteroidota; class Bacteroidia; order Chitinophagales; family Saprospiraceae; genus M3007. The sequence goes on from CAILQK010000417.1 coordinate 24,694, forward strand.
GGCGGCTCGCCGCTGACTGAGTTCATCGTTATAGGCGAAGGTACCGCGTGCGTCGGTGTGACTGGCAATTTCGACCATAAGTCTTGGTTGCTGCTTCATGATAGACGCCACCATATCGAGATCCTTTCTGGCATCCGGGCGCAGTGTAGCATCATTGAAATTGTAATAAACATTCGGGAGCTCCAGTTTGATACCGGCGCCGATGGGAGATACTGACAGGTTTTGCCGGACAGGGTTTTCCGGTTTCCACCCGTTGGTATCCACCTCGGCGGTACCGATGAGTCGGCCGCCCTGATATACCTCGACGGAATATTTTGTGTCGGGGGTCATATAGTGCTCAATCACACCATTGGCGTCCGTGATAAGGGTATCCTTTTTGCCCGTTTTTTCGTCGGTGAGCACCACCATACTGCCAGAAATGCGGTCGTTGGTTTCTGCATTGAACAGCGTGGCTGTCCACTGAACCTTGCCGGCAGCGGCAGATGTACGATCGAGCTGTGCAGTCAGTTCATTCCCGGTTTTGGTAATAGGTATCCGGTACTGCTTAGTCTGGAAGTCCTTTTTATTGATAATCACGACATAGTTGCCCGGTTTCATATTGGTACCGAAACGGCCCCTGGTATCTGTCTGGCCGGTTATTGCCTTGTCGGGAGGCGTGGAGCTGATCACATCATTACCGTTGACCTTTTGGACGGTGATAGGATTCCCGTTTTCATCCTTTCCTATGACACTTCCTCCTTCATAATTCAGAATCTGTATATCTGCGCCGGGTATCGGGCTTCCCGATACCTTGTCGAGCACCAGCATTTTGAAATCCAGGTCAATATCGGGTACACGGGAGTTCTGGAGCAGATAGTCGTCAATATTTCCGTTTTCGACATGGAAGCTGTATATATCATCCATACCTGCGCCGCCACTTTGTCCGTTGGAATTGAAGTAGCCATTGATCTTGTTCAGGTCAACGATCAGTCCGAAGTCATCAGAGGAAGTATTGAACGGATCTCCGAGACTGACGGGTTTGGTCCACTTGTCGCCATTAAGCACGGAGAAATACAGGTCGAAACCACCTTTGCCGCCCGGGCGGTCGCTGGCGAAATAGAGCGTATTGTCGGCGTGAAGGAAAGGGAAGGCTTCCCTGCCACTGGTATTGACTTCGCTGCCGAGGTTCACAGGTTCACTCCAGGAGCCTCCCACCTTGTAGGAAACATAGATATCGTAGCTGCCGAAACCACCGGGGCGGTTGGAGGCAAAGAACAACTTGTCGCCATCAATACTGACAGAAGGGTGAAAGTCGTCGAATTCGTTATTGTTGAAAGGCAGCAATTCAGGTTTGCTCCATGCGCCGTTCACCTTTTTGGACATGTACAGTCGTGTATGCTGGTACTTGTCTCTTGCGAACTGATCCTTGCCATCCACCACTGCATTACTGGAATAGAACATGGTTTCGACCGTTCTGTCGAAACAGACAGGGCCGTCGTGATTCATGGACGTGATCTCTCTGGAGAACATTTCGGGGGTTTGCAGCTCACCGTTTGTTCCCCTGCGAGAGCGCAGGACAGACATCATCAGGGTCTGGTTGGCATCTACCGTCTTTTTCTTGGTTACATCGTTGTTGGATGAAACAAAGACGATACCATCTTCGTAGAAGGTGGGACTGAACTCCAGTCGGGCAGTATTTACCTGCTTTTCATTGGTAATTTTGACAGCGACTTTTGGTGGCTCACTGGCATTCTGGGCGTTCACATTGAGTGTACCCAGTAACAGCAGTACTATTACAGTCTTTAGAATGGACTTCATTATTCCTTTGTTTATGTTTGACATGAGGTTTTACATGAAAAACCTGGGGTTGGTCATTTTTTTCTTGCCCGACAGCTTCTCGTCCTGTTTGAGATCGGCCTGGAGCAGCACCTCGAAAGAACCTCCGTTGTAATCCTTCAGACGGCTCAGCGTGAAGTCGTAGGCAACGCCGACTCCGACTCTGGGAGTAGCCTGCCAGAATGCGAGCAAATCAACAGAGTCGCCGGATCCGTCGCCACCCATACGGTAGGAAGTGCCGACGGTGAACTTCTGTTTGATATCCAGATTCAGGTTGATATCTGCATCCAGCGGAGCATTGGCCACATATTTGATGAGGATAGCGGGCATCAGGCTGATATCATCGCTCAGCGGAAGGATGGCACCGGCCATTCCGTAGAAATGCTGATATTCTTTTGCCAGCAGCACTGCATTGTTATTGGTGAAGCCGGTCACGTTGGAGTACAGGCGCGGGACGGAAAAGCCCACATAAAAACGATCGAACAGTGTAGCGTACAGACCGGCGCCCACATTGCCAAAGATATCATTTTCCTTCTGATTGGCTACCGAATTGTCGCCTATATCAATCACTGTAGCTTCGTTGTAGGCAATAGACAGCGACCGGATACTGGCCGAGATACCAAACCTCACCGAAACATTTTCCTGTGCCACCAGATCGTATGAGTACGACAGGGCGCCATAGGTATCGCGGTTCAGACCGATTTTGATATTGGCGACAGTGAGGCCCACACCCACGCGATTCGTGAGGAACGGAGAGTTGAAAGTAGCGAGCATGGACTGCGGAGCGCCTTCAAATCCGACCCACTGGCTTCGATATACAGCAGTTACACTCGGAACGCCCCTTGAACCTGAATAGGCGGGGTTGATAAGCAGCTTGTTGTACATAAACTGCGTGAACTGGGACTCCTGCTGGGCGTGAACACCAGAAATTGCGACAAAAAAGAGCAGTATGAACAGATTGCGTTTCATCTTGAATGGATTTGACGGTTTGCCTGACAGAATGACGCTGCAAAATTATCGGCAAAACCTGGATTAATTACCTGTTTATTTGAACAAAACCTTTGATCGGGAGGGCATCCGGCGCCGGTTTGAAGACGTAAAAGTAAACGCCATCCGGCAAATCTTTACCCGGTTCATTCTTGAACGTACCTTTCCATGCAGGATGAGCGGCATCATTGGGGTCATTGGTGTACCCTTTGTCCTCAAAAACGAGGTCGCCCCACTGATTATAGATAATAATGGAATTGTCCATAAAGTCGGGGGCATCAACGCAGGGAATAACCAGCCAGTCGTTCAGGCCGTCTCCGTTTGGCGTCAGCAGGTTGGGAATAAATGTACAGTCCGATTCAAATACCCGGATCGTTACCGTTGACATATCACCCGGCAATCCGCAATAGCAGATCTGGTAAGCGAAAGAGATATCTTCCCCGAGTTCATCTGAAAATCTGAATTTGCCCTTGCCAAGATATGTGAGTCCGTCGGGCAGACTTGATGGGAGGATATTGCAAATTTCGTAGTCGGCAGTATCCACCCCGTCATTCAGAAGGACATTGAAAATCGTGTCATTCACCCCGGTGGGGAAATCGTACATATCATTGTCCGGAACAGGGGGCGCCACAAACTGAACTTCAACTGTATCAATCGAAGAGGCACATCCATTCAGTGTGTAGGATACTGTGTACTTCCCTGCATTCGATGCTTTCAGGCTGTCAATCACATAGGTATTGCCTGTTTCTCCCAGTGCAAGTCCGGGAAGCATTACCCATGTGTAAACTGCGCCGGGCACATCAGTGGCTGTGACGGTGATTGTTTCATTTTTGCAGCCCGGGTTTGGGTCGGCCAGTGGTGCCGGCGCCGGTACGGAAGTTATTCCGACGGAAACTGCACACTCGGAGGTATTCCCTGCTGCATCTGTAGCGAGAAATTTGAGTTCGTATGTGCCAATTGCCAGCAGGTCACCAGAGGTCTGACCGTCCGTCTGAACCAGTTGCGGGGCCGGGAGACAGTTATCTGTGACTGCCGGGAGCGCAAATTCGAGTTTCACACTGTCGCAACCGGGCACTCCGGTTGCAGAGGTAATGAAACCGGCCCCGGATACGATGACACCCGCCACATTGACTTCAACTGCCGGAGGGCAGGTAATAACCGGATCTTCGTTATCGGTCACTGTGACGGTAAAGGATGCCTTGGCTACATTGGCGCCATCAGTGGCAGTGAATGTCACCACATGGATGCCCTGACCAAACGTTGTGGGCGATATTGAGTCTGATGTAATCGTGACAGAGCCGCAAAATCCGACCGCCGTCGGGTTGGTCCATGACAGGGTGGTGTCACATCCATTTACTATCACATTGGCTGGCATGGTTGCCGGGTCAATACCGGGTGGAAACCCGTTTACTGTGATAGTGAGTTTGCAGGTATCCTGATTGTTGCTGGCATCGGTGGCTGTGATGGTAATTTCGGTGGTGCCAATTCCGAACTCACTGCCGGGCGCAATGGGTACACTGATCAAGGGGGTTGTACAGTTGTCTGTAGCCGTCGGGTTTACCCAGTTGACCGGTATCTTGCAGGTACCCGGGGGCAGCGTTACAGGTGCCGGACTGGGCGGGCAGTTGACCAGCACCGGTGGTATCAGATCCTTTACTGTAACCTGGAAGGAGCAGGTGGCGCTGTTGCCCGAATTATCTGTGGCTGTGTACACAACCACCGTATCGCCCGACGGAAACATATCACCGGGCTCAAAGTTGGAATTCAATACGACGTTGCAGGCATCATCTGCCGCAGGAGGCATCCATGTCAGCACTGTATCACACTTGTTGGGGGGGAGCGATACAAGGATATTCATCGTCGGGCAGTTATTCAATACCGGATCAGTCACGTCCTGTACATCCACCTTGAACTCGCAGGTGGCGGTATTGCCGCTGTCGTCGGTAGCAGTGCAGGTAACAGTAATGGGAACCCCACCCTGGAAATTGGAACCGGGAGCATCTGTGCTGGTGATATCCACATCAGCATCACAGAGATCGGTCGCCATTGGCGGCATCCAGTTTACATTGACAGAACAGGCATCCGGAGCCAGCACTATAACTGTGTCAGCAGGGCAACCCGAGAGCGACGGGGGTTGTGCATCCCTGACCGTGATATTGAAGGTGCAATCTGCAAAATTGCTGCATTCATCAAAAGCGGCGAAAGTTACTGTGGTGGTTCCTGCCTGAAAAACATCTCCTGAATTATAATTGCTCCCGAGATCAGGATCGCTGTCACAGAGGTCAGCAACCGTCGCCTCGGTGAAAACAACAACCGTATCGCAACCGGAGAGTACATCCACGACAATATCGTCGGGACACGTGACAGCCGGGGGCGTGACTTCCACCACCAGAACGCTGAATTCGCATGTAGCCGTGTTGCCTGCTTCATCAGTTGCTTCATATATCACAGTACTTGGCGAACAGGGCGGCAACAAATCTCCGGGAAGAAAATTGCTCGAAAGGACAAGGTTTGTGCAATCGCTGAATACAGGATCCGGCCAGCTGCCTGTGGCACTGCATTCGCCCGGAGCAGCCTCTACCGTGATGTCGGCCGGACAGGTAACAATAACCGGCGGTTCTGTATCTTCTACCGAAACAATAAACGTGCACGTTGATGAGAATCCGGCAGCATCACTCGCTGTCAGTGTAACTACCGTCTGTCCGGAGTTGAAAACGCCATTATCGGGCGACACAACAACCGTATCCAGTTGCCCGCACTCGTCGAATGCAGACAGGGGAACAGGAAAGTAAATGACACCACACTCGCCGGGAAGCGGACTGAATGTCTTGTCAGCCGGACAATTGATTTTCGGAGGTGTGAAATCTCCAGTTGCATCGAAAGTGCCACCGGCAACAGTTACGGGCACCAGTGAAAAGGTGCCATCGCGAACAGCCTCGAATGGAGCCACAAAGTCAAGGGCCGTTGAGCCCGAGGGGTTGAGTACTTCAAACCTCAGACAGAACATGGTATCACCCTGGGGGATATTGGGCCATGCAGGCGAGCCGCCGAAAAAGACCAGATTCCCGGAAGCAGCTGTTGAATAGTTGAAGAACATGGAGTTGTCCAGCTGCATGCCAGCATATCCATTCGTGAATGGTGGCAGCAACTTCAGTACGGTTTCATCCCAGTTGAGATTAAATTGTACACCTATAATATCAGTAAAGCCGTTTACCGTCACACAGGCGGTGATGGTATCGGGGCCATTACAGTCTGTGCTAAAGGAACCAATATTCAGTTCCACCGGCGTGTCGGCATTTACTGTGACCGTAAAAGAGCACGTAACTGTGTTTCCTGCCGCATCGCTTGCAGTATATGTAACGACAGTAACCCCGGCGGAATAGTCGCCATTGGCCGTGCCGTTGCCAGTTCTGTTCGTCGAACCTGCAGCCACATAGCTTGTTGACACAATTCCCCCGCAGTTATCCATGGTGGAAGGTTGCAAACCTCCAACAGAAGCAGTCAGTGTACCTGGCGCGGCATCAGCTGTAATATCGGCAGGGCAGGTAATCATCGGTGGAACATTGTCTGCTACTGATACCGCTCCATTGAACAGCGCAACCGGTACTTCTTCCGGTGGAAAGGTTGCACCCGAGAACGCCTGGACTGGCGTCGGGTTATCGGTAAAAGATATTGTTGCAGGACTATTTCCTTTCAGGATAAAGTTGACGGTGAAAAGTACAGACCCATCGCTCAGCGTGGAGCCGTTCAGTGACCCTGTCCAGCTGAATGAAATCTCACCAAAATCCGTGAATCCCGTTCCAACATGTGAGTTGTCCAGATTGAGTGTGGTATTCAGGTTGGTGACAGATACAAACTCCACAAGGGCCGTATCCCAGGCCGCTGAGAACTGAAGTCCTGCAATCTGATTGAAATTAAGCACCGAAATATTCATGGAAAAGGCAGAACCACAGGAAGCGCTGGCACTGGAGGCCACCAGCGACAGGTCGGTTGAACCTGTTCCAAAATCTACCTGCACCTCAAATGAGCAGGTAGCCGTTGCGCCGGCTACATCAGTAACTGTATAGGTTACAACAGTTGTCCCCTGATTGAACAGGGCTCCACTGGCATCCGGATCTGCAGGCTCATCGTAAGTCGTGGCACCCGACGAACTCCAGCCAGCCACGGGCAGGGCACAGTTGTCGGAAACAGAAACGGGAGCAATATTGTTGACGACTATGGAGGCAGGCGCCTGAACAGTCACATTGGCAGGGCAGGCAATGAAAGGCGGCTCGGTATCGTCCACCAGCACTGTCTGGTTGACCGTCACCACCGGAATTTCATCAGGAGGAAACGATACTCCTGAAAAAGCAGTTATCGTGGTCGGACTGTCCGAAAAACTGATGCCCCCCTGTCCAAGGACGGTGACATTAACAAAAAAAAGTATATCTCCATCCGGAAGTGTGAGGCCGTTGAAGGGACCCGTCCAGCCGAATGAGAACTCTCCGTTTGCCGAATTTCCTGTTCCGAAGTTGGACTGTGTCAGGTTGAGTGCGGGGTTAAGGTTGGATACAGAGTTGTACTGAAGGAGTGCGGGGTTCCAGCCCATGGAAAACTGGAGGGCCGCAATATCATCAAAGTTGTACGCTGTAACCGGTATGGAAATCAGTTCACCGCAGGTAGCTGACGGAACGACCGGCAACAGGGTGAGATCATCACCAATCTGAAGGTCAACCGTGACGGTGAAGGAACAGGTAGCGGTATTTCCTGCAATATCGGTAACGATATAAACAACCTGACTTTCGCCAAGGTTGAAGAGTGCACCACTTGCATCGGAGTCGGCGGGGAAGTTGCCGGTTGTTGCTCCGGACACCGACCAGCCAGTTACCTCAATACCGCAGTCGTCGGAAACGGCCGTGAGTCCGATATTGTTTACAGCGGTAGGGCCCGTACCGCCTGCGCTGGCATTGGATGGACAGGTCAGAGTCGGCAATGACTGATCGAGCGGCACTACCCTTCCCGGGAGGGCAACAACATCAACCTGGCTGAAAGCAGTGTTAAAGGCTAAAACATCAGTTGGGTCATCGACGAAAATGAGTGGAGTGGCTGGTCCTCCGATGCGGGTAAAAACTACATTCAGCAGAAGTGCCTCATCGGGGAGCGTGACGCCGCCCAGTGATGACCAGGCGAAAGTGAACTTTCCCTGACTGATCAGAGACGTGGTATCGAAAGCGGCATTGGGCAAGTCAGGGTTGATATCCGATATATAGGCATAGCCCAAATGAGCGGTATTCCACTGGAAGGTGTATTGCAGTGCCGCGATATCGGTGAAGTCCCTGACCCTGACCGGAACCAGAAATACATCGGGGTTCCCGCACTGGACACTGATCGTGTCGGATTGCAGAACCATCTGTGCTGATCCTCTTTGAGAAAAAAGAAAAGATGACAGGAGGGTAAGGATTAGTACTATTTTTCTCATGGTTCAATTTTTTTCTTTGCCAGCCTGCATACTTCCGGAGTTTCCCGGGATAAAATCAGACCAGGGGAGCGTGACATTTGTGGGGCTTTTAAGCAGATTTCCGTTCCCGGATTATCACTGGCAAGATGATATCCGGGAACGGAATTGCACTTTTTGGGCAATTAATCAATCAGAATGAGTTTTTTCCTGTCGCTGTAACCAGGTGTTTCGAGTTCGTACCAGTAAACACCCGTCTGGCCCAACTCATCCTTGCGGATCACCACGGTATTTATTCCGGAGGGATAGTCGCCGACGATCGTCCTGACCAGGCGGCCCTCTGAACTGTAGATATTCAGACGGGCACGACTCTCTGCCGGCAGCCGGAATCTGACAGCCGTGGTTTCGGAGAACGGATTTGGCTGATTCTGGAACAGGGCAAAGCCATTGTCTGCAGGTTCGTTTGCAGAAGTAGCCGAGGCAAATTCTATCTCCACACCAGTCGTGTTGCCGAAGTCGTCAACAGCCATTCGGGCTGCCACATCATCGGTGGCCCGGAGCACGTCTGACAGGCGCTCCGTGTATTCAACAGCACGGAAAGTCAGGTAAAAGAGTGCATCATGCTCGCTGTAAGTTTCCGCCTTGCCTCCGATCCAGGCAGTTCCGATGAGACCCTGATCGAGCATACTGGTACCAAAGCTTCCGGAAGAAATACCTGCGAGCGCGCCCGGAGCAGCACCCAGGAAGTCAAGCTTTTCCGGATCAAACGAGATAGTGAACTGATAAGCCTGCAGGTTGTTGAAATTGGAAGCCCTGAACGGTACTGTCACTGTTTCACCCGCATTCAGGCTGCGGTTGTCAAGCAGGAAGTTTAGATCAGATGTGTAATCTGTACCTCCGACACCACCGAAGTTGGGAACAACGTCTCCGTTTACATCACCCAGCAGCACGCCGATGAAGTCATCATCGGTGAAGTCGGTGATGGCATTGTTGTGTGTAACGGAAGACGGTGGCGCCGGGTTCAGCGGGTTCGGTGCAGGGAAGACGTAAGACTTCGGAACAAATTTCCAGCCGGGTGGCGGCGGATTCAGGTTGAACTGGCCGTTGCTCATGGAGTTGTTCACTATATACGACTGTACCAGTGCGTAGTCGGCGATATTGATATTCTTGTCGCCATTGATATCGGCGGCCATCCACTGGTACGGACTGGTGAAAGGAATCTGCACGGGCGGAGGCGCTGCATGCGCCTGAATGAACAGCAGATCGGCCACGTTGATCTTTGTGCTCTTGGATGCAGCCTGTTTGGTCGGCGTTACGGTGGTATTGGAGCCCGAAGGAACAACAAATGCGTAATCGGCCAGCGGCAGTGCTGTCACATCAGCATCAGTCACAGATCCGGTGAGTGCTACATTCACATTCGGAATGGGGAGAACAGGATTTTTCCAGGTGGTGATATCACCGGCAATGTCAATATCGGCAGCCGCGCAGTTTATTTCAACAGTGCCATTGTTGAAGATTGCCATGGGCGATTGCACAGGTGCGCCAAAAACCGGCTGTATTACTATGTAGGAGGGCAGTGCGGCAGGACTGATATCACTGACTGTACCCACAGGTGCATTTTCGAGCTGAATATTCAGATTGAACAGCAGTGTACCATTGGGCAATGTAATACCGACTGCGGGATTGGCATTCGTCCAGAAAATGGAGTTCATGCCGGGTACAAGTCCGGTCAGGGCAGGATTCACATTGGAGAGTCCGGTTATCACACCGGCAGCAGCGTTGTCAAGCATCAGTCCAAGCGAGAGTCCGGAAACAGCTATGAAGTTGTCCACGGTAACAGGCACCACAATTGACTCTCCCTGACAGCCCTGCACATTACCCACATGAATGGTGAATTTGGGCCCTTCTGCCACTGTAACAGTATCCTTGCTGAGACAGCCATTGCTCAGGTCGGTTACCACCACCGAGTAATCGCCGCCGGAAAGATTGGCAATACCTGAAGTAGTTTCATTGTTGCTCCAGACATAGGTGAACGGACCCGTACCTCCGGCGATCGCAGTAGTAACGGAGCCATCTGAAGATCCGAAGAATGTTTCACCTGAGACGTTGGTTGTCAGAGAGAAACCGGTGTTGGAACCAAGCGTCACATCTACCAGTACCTCGCAGAAGTTGGAGTTTCCGTAAATATCAACAGCAGTCAGGCGAATCATGTTGGAGCCCAGATCGGCGCATGAAAAGTCGGTTTTACTCAGATAAAGCGTATCAATTCCGCAGTTGTCGGAAGTACCGAGATCAACATCGGAGGCATCAACAGACGCATCGCCGTTGGACCCGAGCGACACAACGATATTGTTGTTGCACACCATGGTCGGAAGAGAATTATCTGTTATTTTTATCACGACCGAGTCCTTTCCGACATTTCCGCACGGATCTGTTATTGTGAAAATCACCTGCGTTGTACCGATGAAGTAATCGCCACTGATGTCGAGTCCGACAGGGGATACTGAAGCTGCACCTGCAGGCAGAAACTCGATGGCATTGATGGTACACTCCGGGAGGGGTGCGCACTCCACAAAGTACTGTTCTGCATCAAAAGAAACCGGCAGGGAGCAGGTGTTGTTGGGCGGGAAACTGGCCGTCAGGAACTCTACCGTGTCAGGCATCCCCAGGAATCGGGGGGCCAGCGTATCCATCACTGTGATACTTCGTGTATCCATTTCTGTATTTCCGCAGTCATCAGATACTGTACGCGTACGCACGATGGTATAGTTGTATTTGCCACAAACACCGGGCGCCACATTGATGGTATCCTGGTCGAATAAAACAGTCAGCATCTGGTCGCAATTATCTGTTGCAGTCACGTTCTGCGGATTGGGTACCGGATCGGAGCAACTCAGTGTGATATCGGGCGGATAGACACTCAGGACAGGTTTGACAGTATCAAGCAGAGCAATTGTTTGCAGACAGGTTGTCATATTTCCGGCGCCATCTTTCACCGTCCATGTACGGTTGATTATCTGGCAAGTCTGGCCCGGGCCTGCAACAATTGCATCAGCATGCGTGACATCCGTGGGCAGAACGGGGCAGTTGTCTGTGGCAGTAGCTGATCCGTTGGCTGCAGGGGTAACGTCACCATCGCATTTTACAGTTTTATCGGCCGGACAGGTAACTGACGGCACAACATTGTCCTGAACAACCACATAAGTAAGGCAGGAAGCCTCATTGCCGGCAAAATCTCTGACAAACAGCTTGACAGGATGCTGGGTGGATCCATCGGCATCGTCGCAGTCAAACGTGATGGTTGCGGCAGGAGGCAGGATTGTATCGAGCCTTTGTACCAGCATCATATCTATTCCGCAGTTGTCGAAACTGTTCTGATTCACCTGACCAGAGCCAATGGTTACAATTCCTCCTGATTGCAGGGAAACAGAAATCCCGTTGGTACATACCGCGGTGGGCAGCGTGCCATCCCTCACCACAATGGTGACAGATTTTGTGGCAGAGTTGCCGCATTTGTCTGTTGCCGTAAAGGTAATCAGATGCGTACCAACACCATAAACACCGGTTACGTTCGGGCCGAGTGCAGGAATGAGAGAATTGATAACCACCAGTTCGGAGTCGGGCACGCAATCTGAAACGTAATTCAGCATGTTGAGGGTTACCAGTTCGTTACAGGTGGGCCTGTTGGGTCCGGTATAAATAATGAACGAATCAGGTGACGAGAAAACGGGAGCTTCTGAATCAACTACTGTGACAATCTGGGTAGATGTTGCCACATTCCCTTCAGAGTCCTGGGCCACCCAGTTGCGGGTAATAGTATAGTTGTAATGCCCGCAAAATTCGTTCGACGGATCTTGAGTGGATACTTCAACAGCCAGTACAGGCGTTGCTCCCTCACAGATATCTGCTGCATTGAGCATTACCTGAGCCGGGACGGTCGCACAGGCCTGAACAGTAGTGTCAGCCGGAGGTGCATCTATAACAGGAGCGGAAATATCCAGCACCGTAATAATAGACATACAGGTTGACGTGTTGTTGTTCTGGTCGGTTACTGCAAACACAGCGAAGTTGTTACCCAGATTGTTGCAGTTGAAATCAAGCGATGAAACGTATGTGTATGGGGCAGCCATACCCAGACGATACGAAAGATTGATTGCACCGCAGTCGTGCTGATCATAACTTCCTCCATCGGATTCGGGGGCACTGACTGTCGCTTCACCGCTGGCATCCAGATCAACTGTGAGTGACTGGCAAACAGCTACCGGCGCATAGGTGTCAATTTCAATGAAGACGTTTTGAGGTTGAGTGGTGGTATTGTTCTGGGGATCTGTATATGACCAGGTAATTACGTAACTGCCTGCATTGAGTACATAACGGGGCGGACCGCCGGGCAAAGCTGGCGGCAGTGTCATCATCACCGGCACGGAAGGCGTTCCGTAAATGGTTTCAAAGAACACGCCATTACAGTCGGTAGCCGATGGTGCATCCACTGTATCCTTCCCGCAGAAACTGATAATCGGGGAAAGAGCGAGAATATCCGGTATTGGAGATTCACCGTCAACCAGGGTAACGGTAAATGTGCAAGGGGCTGACGACAAATTCTGGGCGAAATTATCCCTGGCAGTGAGTGTAACTGTGAATGTATTACCCGGAACTACAGGTGAAACATTCGATACCAGACTGCCCACTGCCGGCGACTGAATAATGTTGACATTCGACGGACAGTTATCAGTAACCGCAGCGAGCGTCGTATAGTTGGGAACAGTTGTAATGTCTGTACAGCCGGAGGTAATTGGCAGCTCCTGATCATTGGGACACGCTATCGCCGGAGCCTGGGTGTCCTCGATAACCACGTGGAAAGAACATGTAGAAGCGTTGACGCCATCAGTTGCAGTGTAGGTCACGGTGGTTGTACCCACCGGGAACTGTGCAAACACGTTCTGTGAGGCTGGCGGCCATGAGTTGAACGGATTGGTAAAGTTTACAAACTGCTGAACGGATGTGTTATTAATGCTTTCTGAAACCACAAAATTGCGGCAGTCCGTAACATCCAGCGGCGAAGGACGGGTCCATGAGTACAACTGGGTACACGCATTGGTCGTATTGGGCAACGTGTAGGTCTGTCCGCAGCGCGCATACGTGAAGTTCGGCGCATAAATATCTGTGACAGTCACAGTAACCGTATGCTGGGCCACATTGCCGCACAGATCAGATACTCTCAGGGTTACCGTACTGGCTCCAATCGGGAATACATTGGGAACAAGTCCGTTAACCGGAAGTGCTGTACCCGCGGGGATATTGGCCAGACCGGAACCGGCCGGATAGTCAATTTTATAGGTAACTGCCTTCAGTGCGCCACATTCATCAGACACATTGGTGCCTGCCACAACAGCGGGTATTGGCGAAGGCATCGTGCAGACGGTGGGTCCGGCAGTGTTCAGGGAGAAACTGGTTGCAATCGTCCAGACAGGCGGATTGTTGTCCAGCACCTCGATGCTTTGTGTTTGTGCGGTTGAATTGGGCGGGGCAGCGTGATCGGCTACTGTCCAGGTACGGGTGATATATTTGTGGTTGGGACACTCGGGCGGCGAGGGCAGATAGGTATCGGAATACGTTACCGTCGGCATTGCGTCGCAGTTGTCGTAGATTGCCGCAGGCGCACCGGTATTGGCCGGATCAAGCAGGCCGGGGTTTGACGAGCAGTTAACCGTGATGTTTGCGGGCACGGTGAAGCAGGGCGCCGACAAATCACGGATATTTATTGCTGCATTGCAGGTGGAAGATCCTGCGCTGTCAGAGGCCCTGAGCGTGACGATGCGCGCACCAGTATGTGAGCAGTTAAAAGTGAAATTGTTTGAGAAAGCTCCACCGTCAACAGAAATCTGGTACTGTACATTGCCGGGACAGTTATCCGTGGAGTTGCCCACAGCTGCGGCGGTCAGGGAAACCACTCCCGGATCCGATGGCGGAACACAGTCGGTAGGGCTCAGCGTAAGGGCTGCAGGCATCAGGTTGCAGAATGCGACCGGAGCCTGCATGTCGGCTACTGTTACCACTGAAGTGCATGTTGAGGTATTGCC
>CAILQK010000418.1 GCA_903836265.1 uncultured Bacteroidota bacterium
AAAGAGATTCACAGCATTGTCAATCGCCAGCAGGGCGAATTTTCGGATATTTTTCTGAACGTGGTTATTCCGGAGCTGAAACGGCACAATATCCACTTGTTGCGCCGCCTCGACCTGAATGAAGACCAGAAAAAATTTGTCGAAAATTACTTTGAGGACCACCTGCTTCCGTTCGTTATGCCGGTGCTGCTGGTCAAGCACAAGATCAATCCCTTTCTGGCCAATGCACACCTTTATCTGGCTGTCCACCTGCGTCAGAAGCGACGTCCCCTGCTGGAAAGTGAGTACGCACTGGTCAAGATTCCTTCCGACCAGCTTCCGAGGTTCATCACGCTGCCCTCTCCGTCCGACCGTCACGACATCATCATGCTCGACGATATTGTCAGGCAATCGGTCACACGCCTTTTCCCGGGCTATGACATTCAGGATGCCTACTCCATCAAGCTCACCCGCGATGGTGATCTGCACATTGATGACGAATATTCCGGCGATCTGGTGCAAAAGATCAAATCAAGTCTGCAGAAAAGACAGGTAGGTCCGGCGAGCCGCTTCGTTTACGACCGCGAGATGCCCGATCACCTCCTCGCCTATCTGAAGGAAACCTTCGATCTGCGCAAGAATGATATGCTGCCGGAAGGCCGCTACCACAACAACTTTGATTTTTTCAAGTTCCCCGACTTCGGTCTGCAGCACCTGAAATACAAGCCGCTTCCGCCGCTGCAACACCCGACACTTCATGCAGTGGAAGATCCGTTCAGCGTCATCAGGGAGAAAGACCAGTTGCTGCACGTACCCTATCAGTCGTTCAATGCAGTTGTCAATTTCTTTGAGCGGGCCGCTGCAGACCCGGATGTGACGCATATCAAGGTGGTACAATACCGCGTGGCTCGCAACAGCCGAATCCTTCAGTCGCTGATGGAGGCGGTAAAAAGAGGGAAACACGTTTCCGTATTTGTGGAGATCAAGGCGCGTTTCGATGAGGCCACTAACCTTGAATGGGGCGAAAAAATGGAAAAGGCTGGTGTCAGGGTTCACTATTCGTTCCCCGGAGTGAAGGTACACTCCAAACTGGCACTTGTCAGGCGTATGGAGCTCGGCCACGCGCGCATGTACGCATACCTGGGAACCGGTAATTTTCACGAGGAAACTGCCAAGGTTTACTCTGATCTGGCTATTTTCACATCCGACAAACGCCTGACTGCCGAAGTAAGCCATGTTTTCAGCTTCCTCGAAAATGTAAAACCTCCTGCTCACCCGTTCCAGCACCTGATGGTTGGCAAATTCAATCTTCGCTCGGGCCTCGACGAGCTGATTGACAATGAAATTGAGGCAGCCAAAGCAGGCAGGGAGGCCGGACTGATTATCAAACTGAACAGTCTGGAAGACCGCGAAATTATCGGAAAACTGTACGAAGCCTCGCAGGCCGGGGTAAAAGTAAAACTCATTGTTCGGGGTATCTGCTGCCTTGTGCCCGGACAGCCCGGTATCAGCGACAACATAGAAGTTATCAGCATCGTGGATCGTTTTCTGGAACACGCACGGGTACTCATTTTCCATAACGGAGGCAAGGAACTCATGTATCTGAGCAGTGCCGACTGGATGGAGCGGAATCTGAGTTTCCGGATTGAAACGACGTTCCCCGTGCTGGATCCGGAAATACAGGCCGAAATCAGAAGTCTGATTGACTTGCAACTGAATGACAATGTGAAAGCCCGTATTCTGGACAAGGAAGACCAGAACGAATACAGGCGTACAGGGGGAGATCTGCCGGTGCGCGCCCAACTGGAAACGTATTTCCATTTTAAACGGAAAGCAAAGCCGGAGATTCTTTAGGAACAACTTCAGGATCAGGCGCTGGCATGAAATCCTGAAATCACTTTACAGCTATACGACTGTCACCAGGGCTGCCTGACGCTCCGTCATCATGCCGAATGGTTGCAACCCGAACCCCTCCGCGGCGGCTGCAGCCTGAAAATCTGCAACATGATCCGGATGAACTGCCACCAGAAGACCACCGCTCGTCTGGGGATCAGCCAGGAGATGCCTGGCTGCTGGCTCTTCTGCTCCTGCAATTTTATGGCCGTAACTGTCCCAATTTCTGTTAGTACCGCCCGGAACGCACTTGTGGCCGAGGTAGTAATCAAGTATTGTACGATCAATAACAGGTACTGCCGCCAGCTCAACCACTGCTGATGTGTTGCTCGCTTCGCACATCTCGCTCAGGTGCCCGAGCAGACCGAATCCGGTAACGTCGGTCATAGCCTGTACGCAAGTCAGTTCACCAAATTTTGCACCCGCCTTGTTAAGCTGTTTCATACTGTCGGGTGCTATATGAACATGTTCGGGCAACAGGACACCTTTTTTCTGGGCTGTTGTGAGGATACCCACACCAAGCGGCTTGGTGAGAAAAAGACGCGCGCCGGGTGTGGCTCCGCCATTTTTCTTCAACTGGTCAATATGAACTCTTCCTGTAACTGCAAGTCCGAAAATCGGTTCCGGACTGTCGATACTGTGTCCGCCAGCCAGCGGAATACCGGCTTCAGCACACGCCTTCCGGCTGCCCTCGATTACCTGATTGGCAACCCCGGCCGGGATTGTGTTGATGGGCCACCCCAATATCGCAATAGCCACAAGTGGTGTTCCGCCCATGGCATATATATCGCTGATGGCATTTACCGATGCAATACGGCCGAAATCTTCCGGATCATCAACAATTGGCATGAAGAAATCGGTCGTGGACACGATAGCCGTACCATCGCCAAGGTCGAATACGGCGGCATCATCACGCTCTTCATTTCCTACAAGCAACTGCGGGAAATGCTGCCTTTGCAATTCGGTTTTAAGGATACTGTCGAGAACTTTGGGCGATATTTTACATCCGCAACCGGCTCCGTGAGAGTACTGGGTCAATTTGTATTCCATGCAATCCTGCGTATTAGAACTGGAAGGTGGCACTCAGACTTGGCATCAGCGGCAGCTGATTCACGCGCTGGTAGCGCACGCGGTCGAAGTAAAAAATATTCTGACGGTCGTACATATTGGTTGCCGAAGCCGTCACTTCCATGGAAGTACGTTTGGAAAACTTGAACAAACGCTTCAGTGATATGTCGAGTCGGTGGTAATAAGGCAGACGACCGCCATTTCTGACATCAGAATACAAAATACCAAGATCACCCTGTCCGCTGTAAACATCTGTCCCCAGTCCGTCAACAAAGAATGGCACATTGTTGTAGAAGCCCTGCGTCTGGGTGAACGGGAAGCCCGAACCGAGATTCCAGCGTGCACCGAACTCCCACTCCTGTTTGGGTCCCAGCTGATAAGTGGCCACCATATTCAGGTTGTGGCGGCGGTCAAACACCGGCGGGTAAATTTGCTTCCCATCGTCGCGGGTTACGAAGCCAAGCGAGTAGGCGCCCCAGAAGTAGGCTCTCCTGAGCTCCCACTTGACGGAGATGTCAATACCTTTGGCGTCGCCGAGCTCGGTGGTGAAATCAGGATCTTCCGCGTCGAGCTTGTTTCTGTTGAGTGCAATCAGCTGCGTGAAACGCTTGTAGTAACCCTCTATATTAAGGTCAAAATTTTTAGTCACATCAATCTCGAACCCGGCCACTGCATGTGCCGATTTCTGCAATCGGTGACTGGTTGGTTCCGAACCGCCAAGTTTGTAAATCTGCTCTTCAGGGCCGGAAAGGAAGCCCACAAAAAGGTTTACAATATCTCTCTCATTGGTGGTGGAGAGCAGGTTCTGCGAGTACAGGCCCGCAGCCGCCTTGAAACGAAGCTTGTCGGTTACATTGTATTTGAGACCCAGGCGAGGCTCCGGAGAAACATCATTGAGCGACTGGTAATACTGGAGCCTGAAGCCCGGTTCAATAACGAGCGGACCAATTTTGCGCTTCCATTTGACATAGCTGCTGATCTCCGTGGTATTCTCGTCCTGGTCTATCAGATACCCCCTGAAATTCACAAACTGGAATTGCGTACGGAAACCGTTCAGTTCCAGGCCATAACGCACTTCGTTGTCTTTCCCGTAGTTCACGAAGTTCAGCGCACCATAATAACCGGAAATAGAACTGCTTCTCGGCTGCCGGTCAGCCTCCTCAATCATGGATGTGTAGCCCGAAAATGTAAGAAGGCCGTTTACAATAGTATTGGAGTTGGTCGGAATAAGTGTGAAATCCATGCCGCCCCCGTTGCTGTTCCAGGAAAAATCGGTAATGGGAAAGTCAACACCGTCGGTATAGTTAAAGCCGAAGAAGTTCAGTTTACTGCCGTTTCCTGTCAGGAACGACAATTTTCCGTACAGGTCACGGTAATCAAAGGGTATCCCTATGGAGTCGTTCCCATCGCCCCGTTTTTCACCAATATTCTTGTAAAAAATATCATCAGTACGGTTAATCAGTCCCTGTTTGCCGGTCAGAACAAAAGAAACACTGCTCCCTCCCTCCGATTTGAGCGGAATAATGGGACCCTCTATAAGCGCCTTTGCCTGAAACGGACTCGCAGAGACCAGTCCGGACAGATTTTTTCTGTTACCCTCTCTGGTTTTAACGTCAACGATAGCAGATATACGACCACCATAGTCAGCGTTAAATCCGCCGGTCAGCACATCTACATTTCGTATAAGCTCGGTTTCGAAGACCGAAAAGAAACCGATGCTGTGGAACGGGTTGTAAATAGTCATCCCGTCGAGAAGAATTCTGTTCTGTACCGGAGAGCCACCGCGGATATAAAGCTGCCCGCCCTGGTCGCCGGTGAAAACCACACCGGGAAGCACCGTCAGATACTGGGCCACGTCGGCCTGTCCGCCGGCAGAGGGCAGCGCCTTGATCTGCTTGGGCGAGACAGCAATTTTGGATACCTCGACATTTGTTTTGGCCTGCGCCTTTTTGCCACTGATCTCCACCTCTCCCAGTTTTGTGCCACTTTCGGAAATATAGATATTCTGAAAAAGAATCTCGCCTTTTTTAATCGAAATATCGGCCAGATAGTCTTCGTAACCAAGGTAAATTACCCGTAATTTATAGTTTCCCACCTCGATATTTGAAATAGAGAAGAAACCGTTTACATCCGTTGTGGCACCTGCTGAAGCACCTTCAACGACTACTGTGGCAAATCCCACCGGCTGGGTTGTTTCCTTGTCATACACATTTCCCCTGATGGCGCCCTTCTGCGAGAACAGTGCGGCGGGAATCAGAAGAAGCAAAAAAGAGTAGAAAATATGTCTCATGCAAATTGAATTCTGCGGCAAAGATAGACTTAGTATGTCAAGTTGTAGTTTCTGTGTGTGGGGAAAAGCAAAATGGAGACAAAACGTATTACCTTCGCACAGATGAAATACGATGTTATCATAGCAGGAGGCGGTATTGTGGGGCTTGCAACGGCCCTCCGGATACTGAAGGATCGTCCCGACACCAGGGTGGCTGTCCTGGAAAAGGAAAAAAGGGTGGCACTACATCAAAGCAGCCGGAACAGCGGTGTCATTCACTCGGGAATTTATTACAAACCCGGAAGCCTGCGGGCTGTCAACTGCCGGCGCGGTTATGATATGATGACTGCTTTCTGCCGTGAAAACGGAATAGCATTCGACATATGTGGTAAAATTATCGCTGCAACCACCCGTGAGGAGTGTCTGCGGCTCGACGGAATTCTGGAGCGCGGAACAGCCAACGGGCTCACCGGAATCAGGAAAATAACCGCATCCGAAGCCGGAGAGATTGAGCCGCACGTTGCCTGCCTGGAAGCAATCTTCGTTCCGCAATCGGGTATTGTTGACTATGGCGAGGTGGCAGGGAAATATGCCGAACTGATTGTGAACTCCGGCGGCGAGGTAGCTACGGAACAAAAAGTGACCGGTGTTCACAAGTCAAACGGCTCTGTTACTGTCGAGACCAGTAATAGCTCCCGCGCACACTGGCACGCGCGCGTACTCGTGAACTGCGGCGGACTGTATTCAGACAAACTGGCCGACATGACCGGAGCAAATACGGGCCTGCAGATTATTCCGTTTCGTGGTGAATACTACGATCTCGTTCCGGAACGGCAGTATCTGGTAAAAAACCTCGTTTATCCGCTTCCAAATCTGAATTTCCCCTTTCTCGGTGTTCACTTCACCCGCATGATCGGCGGTGGCGTGGAAGCAGGTCCAAACGCCGTGCTCGCCTTTCGACGGGAAGGCTACTCGCGCCGGGATTTTCATGCAGGCGAATTTGCAGAAATTCTGTCTTTCCCCGGATTCAGGAAAATTGCGGGCAAATACTGGCGCGACGGGCTCGGAGAGATGAAACGCTCGTACTTCAAACAGGCATTTGTCTCCGCCCTTCAGCGACTGGTACCGGAAATTCGGTCGGAAGATCTTGTACCCGGGCGCTCGGGTGTGCGCGCAATGGCATGCGACCGCGAAGGCAACATGCTTGACGACTTCGCCATATACGCCAGTCAGGGTATCGTCAATGTATGTAACGCACCCAGTCCGGCAGCTACAGCCTCACTGGCCATTGGTGAAACGGTAGCCGCGAAAGTACTGGAACAACTCTGACATGCCGGAAAAGCTGAAAGTACTGGCCCACGATGCCTTCAGGGAAGAGAAGGAGTACGCCCTTGAAATACTGATGACCGAACTGCCCGGCATTGAATGGGAAATCCGTTTCTCTCCGGACAGCAAAGGGTATCTGATTGAGCTGCCCAATGGACGATCAGTACGTATCAGGGATGACTTTTTCAGCAAGGCGGGCAGTGACTACCTGAAGATTGAGCTCATACCGGACAAGGGAACCAATATCGAAAATCCATTCGACAGCTCGCCACTGGCAGTCTTGTACGGAGAACCGGACTTCTCGCTCGAAAGCGAATGTTGTTATTGTGGAATCGACCTGTTTGCATCGGCCTACTTCATGGCCGTCCGGTGGGAAGAATATGTTGTGCCCATTCGCGATGAACACGGGAGGTTTCCTGCACCACACGCCCTGGCTTTCAGATCAGGCTGGCTCGAACGCCCTGTCGTTCACGAATGGTCTCAGTTTCTCAGGCAGATGATTGAGTATCTTGGTTTCAGACTTCCGGAGAAGCAGGCACGTTTCAGACTCGAAATCAGTTGCGATGTGGATCATCCGCTGTTGTGGTGGCGATCATCGGACTGGCTCAGAACCACCGGCGGCGCCCTGTTCAAACGACGGAATCTGCAAGAGGCGCTATTCTGGCTGAAATACAAAATAACATCAGACAAGGATCCGTATGATGTGTTCGATGAGTGGCTGGATATCTTTGAACGAAATCAACTGAAAGCGCAATTCAACTTTTTGAGTGAAAGGAAACCCGGGAGCGACTGCTGGTATCCGGTTGAACACCCTTTTGTGGTGAGAAAAATCAGGGAAATTTTGTCGCGAGGCCATAAAACAGGGCTGCATACATCTTACGAATCATTCGACCATCCTGATCTGACAGCGCTGGAGCGGTGTGCCCTGGAGCGTATCTCGGGCGCCCCGGTAACAAGCTCGAGAGCACACTACCTCCGACTTGCCGTACCATTTACATGGAATATTCTGCATGAGGCAGGTATCGTCACAGACAGTTCGGCAGGTTATCCGGAAGCAGAAGGATTCCGGACAGGGATGTGTACATCTTTTCCGGTATTCGATTTTTTGAACAGAAAGCAGTTACCTTTGCGCGAGCATCCGCTCATTGCCATGGACGTGACGCTGGCACTGTACCGGCGTTATACTCCCCCCGAGGCACTGGAGCGGCTTTTTAATCTGAAAAAAGAAGTGCTGAAGTATAATGGTATCTTTACCCTGCTTTGGCATAATTCTTCGTGGAATACGCACTTTTGGATACCCTGGAAACGTGTTTTCACGAATTTCATCAGTGAATCTCGTCAAATATGACCCAAATACGCCTGTTACTGATTTGCGGAATGACAATGGTGCCGGGTTTGCAGGCCAGACTGGCCGCCCAGTCCACCAATCTCCCTGTGCGCTCGCATGGCGCCTGGCTCACCGAGCGCATGGACATACTCTATCCCGGACAAAACAGCGTGCACAGCGACCTGCGGGGTTATTTCAGAAAAGATGCAGCCTCATGGGTGAACTGGGCAGATACCACCTCCATAGCTCTCTCACAAGAGGAAAAAGCAGATGTAGAGTACCTGGCCAGCGACAACAACGACTGGACCAGTCGCGTCCAGGAGCCACGCAAACGCTGGTTTTACAAAACACCTGCTTTCCTTTATGAGGTAAATACCCCCGACTTCAGGCTGCGGGTCAATCCGCTCCTGAACGGACAGGTGGGCTTCGAATCGAACCGCGACGAGATGCTGTACATCAATACCAGAGGCTTTGAGATCCGGGGCAGTATTGATGACCGGGTTTTCTTTCACAGCAATCTGGAAGAGACACAACTCAGGTATCCGGACTATGTGGATCCATACATCCGTGAATACAAGTTGCCGGGTGCAGGTTTCACGAAGAATTACTCCGGCGACCCGTTCGGACTCGCGCAGGGATACGATTTCAATATTGCCAATGCATATCTGGGAGTGAAGGTTTCCAAACATATTGGCCTTCAGCTCGGACACGGCACCCACTTTATCGGGAACGGATACAGATCCATGTTCCTGTCAGACAATTCAGCTCCACAGTTTTATCTCAGGCTGGACACTCGCCTCTGGAAGTTCCATTACCAGAATCTGTTCATGGAGCTCACCTCGCTCACCAGTACCGATACCACGCCGGGCGACAGCCGGCTGGGTCGAAAATATGCAGCCATTCACTATCTGAGCTACAAAGTAAATCCACGGCTGACATTCGGATTTTTCGAGTCAACCATCTTCAACAGAACCAACGACTTCGAATTCCAATACCTGAATCCGGTAATTTTATACCGCACGGTGGAGGGCATGATCGGCAGTCCGGATAATGCCATGCTGGGGATGAATATATCCTGGACTGCGCTGAAAGGAGTCCAGCTTTACGGGCAATTTCTGCTCGATGAGCTCAGAATCAGCGAGTTTTTCGGCGGAAACGGCTGGTGGGGGAACAAATACAGCGTACAGGCGGGTTTCAAGTATCTGAATGTGCTGGGAGTTCAGCATCTCGACCTGCAGGGTGAGTTCAACAGTTCAAGGCCCTACACATACTCCCATTTCAACATCGAAAACAGTTTCACACATTACAACCAGCCACTCGCACACCCCCTCGGAGCGAATTTCAGGGAGATGGCGGGGATAATAAGATACCGGCCCACCTCCCGGCTCTTCATTTCTGCCAGACTGATACATGCACTGAAGGGCGACAACAGACCGGGCGAAAACTGGGGAAGTAATCCGTTACTGACGTACAACACCCGCGAACAGGAATATGGCAATGAAATTGGCCAGGGCAACCGTTCGACAATCCTGCTTGCGGGACTTGATATATCGTGGATGTGCTTCCACAATGCGTTCCTCGACCTGAAACTGCTTTCGCGTACCAGGGAAGCAGCTGATTCATCAACCAGCCAGACAACCCGGGTTATTTCTGCAGGTTTCCGGATGAACCTGTGGCCCGCCAACAATGACTTCTGAAATGGCCAAAAAAGTAGAAAAAAAACCTATCAACGATCTGCATCCGACCGAAAGTCGCTGGTTTGCTGTGCATACGCGCAACAAAAGCGAGAAGTTCGTGAAACGTATGCTGGAAAAAAAGAATATTCATACCTACCTGCCGCTCCAGACCGTCATGCGCCAGTACGGCCGCGTGCGCAGGCTCGTGGAAAAACCCCTGATTAACTGCTATGTTTTCGTACACATTGTCAAGGAATCGTACGTGCCGATAATGGAAACAGAAAACGTGGTCGGATTTGCCCGGGTCGGCCCCAATCTCATGGCTGTAAGGGATGAGGAGATCGAAATAATCAGGCGGGTAACGCTCGAAGACGGTATCGAGGTCAGCGCAACGGTGGACACTTTTGAGGAAGGTGATCCGATTGAAATTTCAGCCGGATCACTGATTGGCATGAAGGGCCGGATCGTCAGACAGGAAGGCAAACGGAAGTTTCAGGTTGAACTGGAATCGCTGGGCATGAGCCTGCTGATCACAGTGGACAGCGCCTTTCTGGAGAAGATCGGCTCATCACCAGGTACAATGGGTAACTGACCGGTTATCTGACAACCGTCACATCGCCCTGCTTTCTGACCACAACATCATCATAATACCCGATTTCAGCCACCCACACAAATACGCCCGGTGGCACAACCCGGCCTTCAAAGAAACCATCCCAGCCGTTCGACAGTTCATTGGGCCGGAAATTGTATTTCTCAAATACCAGTTCACCCCACCGGGAATAGATCCGTAAAAATCGTATCTGTTGCGCTCCCTTGTCGGTGCAGAGATTGAAAAAATCATTTACACCGTCATTGTTCGGTGAAAATACGTTCGGAGCATATACATTCCGCTCTTTCAACACCCTGACCGTCAGACTGTCCCTGGCGCTGCATCCGTCAGCCGATGTTACTTCAAGGGCATAAACTGTAGTGTTATGTGGCTCAGCCAGCGGATACAGACAGTCTGAACACGAAAGACTGCTGCTGTTCGTCCAGGTAATAGCGGATGGTGTTACAGTTGAAAACGCCTGCAACTGTTGTGAACAACCAAGTGGCAGGTTCACATCTTCTCCTGCCTCAACTACCGGTATTTCAGCAGCTCTCAAAATGGCAATTGTATCATCAGAACAACCGTTGATATCCTCTACAGTGAGCGACCAGGGCCCCTCGGTGAGTCCCGGAAAAACAGAATCGGGGGAAAATCCACCTCCGGACAGCGAGAAACGGTAAGGCTGAACACCTCCGGAAACCGACTCGGCCGAGACAATGCCTGTTTCAGCACCTTCACAGCCCGGACTGGTGAAAGCAGCCGACAAAATGAGCGGCTGGGGCTGGGTCAGCGTGATTACTGCCGTTTCTGTACAACCCAGGGCGTCGCTGAGGGTAAGTATATACGTCCCGGCCTGAAGAGAATCAAGTCCCGGGGTGATGTCACCTGTATTCCATTTCCATGAATATCCGGGTGTTCCGCCAGTTCCGGAGGTATTGATACATCCATTCGAACCGTCGTAACAGGATACTCCGAAACCATTATAATCTGAAATCGTTTCCACGAGAGACAGTGCCGCCGGCTCCGACACTTCCGCAGTCAGTACCACGTCATTTCCGAAATTGTCGGATATGGTAATCAGGTACTCTCCTGCAGGCAGTCCCGACAAAGTTTTTTGTTCTCCCAGCGCGGCTATGGCACCTGTGCCGGAAGGCCACCCCTCCAGTCGTTTCCATGTATAGACAAACGACGGAGTGCCATTCTGTACTGAAAACGTGACGCTTCCGGTAGAAGCACCGTTGCAGGCAACATGCTGCACCAGCGTGGCGCCTGTGATTTCACAAATAACCGGATTCAGCAACAGGTTGATGATACTGTCGCATCCGCTGGATGCTGTTTGTACTTCCGTGAACTGGCCCGGGGGATAGTACCAGGTGTCACCCACATAGAGGCTGTCGGTTGAGCAGATATTGACGCTCAGATCAGTGGTTAATGTGGGCAATCCGCTTACTGCAATATTCACGGTACTGTCACAGCCATTCGCAGTCTGGAAATGAAATACATAGTTCCCCGGATCACAGATGGTGGTATCTGCTACCGACAGGCACTCCCCGCTGCACAACTCATACTGCAGACTGGTTGTTTTCACGCTGTTTACCCGCACCGTTTTGCAGGAAGGCGCCACGGTATCGCAAACATTGTACGCCAGTACACATACTTCATGGTCGCCCGGCGTATTGAACGTCAGCGGGGTCTGAAAGCCGCCAGCCGCCTGTTGACCATCAACGGTCCACTGATAAGTAACGGCCCCGGCTATCTGGGGAATTGTATAAGTCGCACTTTCAAACTGACAAACCTCATCAGGGCCCTGGACGGCACCCGCAGGAGCCAGCGGTGGCACCTGGGTGCTTCCTGAAGTTACATTAATAGTATAATTGCATATATCTCCCTGATTGCCATCCATTACAAAATAGTAATACTGCCCGATTACCAGCGGGACCGTATTG
Organism: uncultured Bacteroidota bacterium; assembly: GCA_903836265.1. Lineage (GTDB taxonomy): Bacteria > Bacteroidota > Bacteroidia > Chitinophagales > Saprospiraceae > M3007. The sequence goes on from CAILQK010000418.1 coordinate 12,074, forward strand.
GTGAATACACCTGTTTCTCCCTGCTGTACATCGGTATCGCAATTGGAAACCAGCTGGAACGTGCTGCAGTTCAGACTTCTGTATATGCCTATTTCCAGTCCGGCACCAGTATTGCAGCTGGAAGGCTTCACGGTGATAGTCAGGTTGGTACTCCCTGCAATAAAGGCAATCCACTGCATATGGTGAATCTGGGTGGTACAAAAACCGGGAGGCGCCTGTCCTTGCTGGGTGTCGTCGTTGATGCCGGTATAACCATTTATATCACAGATTACGCACGCATCAGCACATACAGGCGTCATGTCTGGAACGGGCCCGCAGGGAGTTGGCTGGGCCAAAGCAAAAAACGGAAGCTGTATCAGCAGGAATGGAATCAGTCTGCAGAGAAAATGGCAGACAGCGGGTTGATTGTTCATAGTGTGTATCAGATGCACCCGTCAAGGTAACATTGGGGTGCCCGGGGTTGCATCCCGGGCATAAAAATTGCCGGGTTTCTCCCAATACGTTCATTCGGACTGCCCGGTTGCGGTTCTCAGTGTGAAATAACGACTCGCTTGCGGGTTGTTATTGGTCCGGACTTGATATGGAGCTGATAGACACCGGATATCAGCTGGTCAACTGGTATTGCTGCAAGGCTTCCGTCCCAGACGCGCTGTTCGAATACTTCTCTTCCGTACATATCATTCAGGCTGAGACTGGCCGTCTGCATTGCCTGGTCTGTCCGAACAAAAAGTGTGCTGCCTGCTGGCGATGGCCACACCTCCGGTTCGACTCCTTCAGAACCGGCACTTCGTTCCGATGGAAGGGGCAGCTCCATTTCATCGAGCACCTGAATACCGGAGTTGAGCGTGAGTACAGGATTTGACGTGAGTCCCCTGCGACTGTCCTGATCTCCACCGTCAATAATGTCAATAATGACCAGCTCCATAACACCTATGGGTCCATAACCACTCACCGGTTCACCATTTGTGCGAGTGAAGGCCATTTCAAAGCGCCCCGTTGAAGCCTTCCGTGCCAGATCAAGAGAGGGTGCATCCAGATTTATCCATGAATTATCGTAAAAGTGCATCTGGAACACAGAATCGCGGAGCCCCGGGCCCAGTACAAAATCAAAAGTGAAACCATAAAGATCAACAACAGGATTTGTTGAAGAGCCAAGTCCGATCTCGATTTGCATAGGCTTGCCCAGTTGGGGAGATGGCGTGAGCATTTTCATATAGAAAGGCAGTCCCTTGACATCCGGGATAACCGGAGGCATCAGATTTCTGGATTTTTGCCCGTCAATACGCAGAAAACCGGCATCCTGAGCACTTATTTCTCCATCTCCGTCAGCGTCGGCATGTTTATGGTTGAAACCTGTTTCCACCAGGTTGGGTGGCCAGGGTGCGGCGGGATACCCGGTCCATTCGGCGCCAGCAGAGCCTCTGGGCTCCCCTGCCCTGCCGGTGAGTAATCCAAGCGGAAGCAGATCCCGGGAATTTATGGCACCGTCATTGTTGATGTCGCCGGGCCATACACATTCATTAAAACAGGCTGACGAGCCGGCAGTGGCCGTCAGCTCCACTTCCAGTCTGGCAACCTGACATTGTCCGTTGGGCGCACAATACAACAGAGAAAATTTGTCAGTACCATAATACCCGTAATCGGGCGTATAGACAATCAGATTGTTACCGCTGACTGACTCACCGCCGACCACCTGCGTGGATCTGCCCGGGAAATACTGTATCTGGCCGTGTGAGGCATAACCGGTTACGATAAAACTGAAGTCTTCGAACGGTATATCGTAATTGATGACGAGAGGTATTCCTGCCGGAGACGTCAGTTTGTGCGTATATCTGCCGGATGGTGCCAGATTGTCCACGACAACAGATACAGTTGCTGTTTCCAGCGATGTGGCGGAAGGAGAGCCAATCCTGTACTGGAATGTTGCTGTGCCGGAAAAACCGGCTTTGGGTATAAAGGTAACCTGTCCTGCACTGGTTTTATTGATCAGCGTTCCCGGAAAACCGGCAGGAACCACCCAGCTCCTCACCAGCAGATTGCCAATATCATTTTGTCTGACATTGAACGTGACAGGCATGCCCACAGGAGTGAATACGCGATCATCCATCGCCATGACATTGGGAGTACCCGTATCAATTACACGAATAACCACCGACCGGGAGCAGGAGCAGCCATTTTTCCTGTAATAGAGCACGAATTCATCCGACCCTGTGAAACCCGGATCAGGCCTGTAATGCAGAATATGTCCGTTTTCTATCTGAAGTATGCCATGTGCGGCAGTCTGGAACGAATCGCAAATGAATGAAAGTGGAAATGTGTACGACTCGTCCTTCTTCACATGCAGTTTCAGCGACGAACAATCGGGAACGGCGCCTCCTGTACCGATACTCACACTTCCTGCCCGGCAGTTTCCGGCGGCATCGCATACAGTGTAATTCAAATGTCCGACACCCGAATAACCGGGCTCCGGAGTGAACAGTATTTCCGTTCCGTTCAGAATGACTGCTGTTCCATGATTCACAAGCGGGATGGAACTTATTTCAAGTCCGCCGGCAGTAGTAAAATCGTTCAACAGTGGTGAAATGACTACAGGGGAGCCATCTTCAGAGAGTGTAAAGTCATGCCGGGGCTGAAGAATGGAATTTTCGACGGTTATTCTGTAACCCCGGTATGTCAGATACGGATAACTCGCAGGTGAGCGATGTTCAATAACGAAAGTGTCCGCACCTGTAAATCCGGCCTCCGGAAGATACTCCAGCTCGTACCTGTTTGGTGTCGTCAGGTTACCCGAGGAAAGCAGGCGAATTTTGACGTCACCGTGACTGGCACGGGGCATTACCTCATTAACACTGACACCAATACCGGAAATAGTATCGCGCACGGGTACATGCATCAGCGTGTGAACAGTTTTATAGGGTGATGTATCACGGGAAAACAACCGGGGAGTATTCAATCCGAAGATTGAAACCGAAATCAAACAGAACAGAAAGCGTCCAGTGTGCATCAGAAACGTTTTTATATTGTTTTGGCCGGATTGCAAAGAAACGGTTAAATGTATGGACAATATAGCCCAGAATTATATTATATCTGAAAAATATACTTGCAACATCATAAATTTGTCGGCCTGACAGTCATGTTGAATATGGAAAAAACAGTTTCTTCCAATCGTCTGTACCGAACCCTTGTTGCCATGGAGCCCTCGCTTCACAGGAACCTGTTCAGGTTTATGGAGTCGCCACTGTACGTAACCGGTCGGCAGCCGCTCCTCCTCTGCAAGGGGATGCTGGAGTACGCAGGTACCGGAGCCTCCGGTTTCAACAGGGACAGGGTCTGGAAAAAAGTGGCTGGAAGTGCGGATTTTAACGATGTATTGTTCAGAAAATACTGCTCGGAAACGCTGAAACTGGTACATATTTATCTGGCTCATGAATCGCTGGCCACCAGCAAAATCAACACCGGTTTTGAGGTGCTTGACTTTGCCATTGAACATAAAATTGAGCCGGTAATGCAATCGGCAGCGGCTTCCATACGTGAAGAACTCGACAACGGTTTCAAATCTGTGAAATACTATTTCGACAGTTACCGGTTCGAGAAGCAATATTATTCCATGATGGATTTCGGGGTGAAGGTTGATCAAAAAACCAATCTGGAGGAAATCTCAACCAGCCTGGATGTATTCTACTGGATCGAAAAACTCAAACTGGCCAGTGCTGCCACAAGTCAGAAAAAAACCCTCAATCACAGTTATGATACCGGAGATATTGAGGCCGTACTTGCACAGATCCGCCAGTTTCCTGTTGAACAGCATCCCGCGCTGGCGCTCGAATATCACGCATTTCTTACGGTTTACAAAGGTGATGAGCCGGAGAACTACTTCAAACTGAAAGCGGGACTTGAACAATTCGCTGATTTGATGCCTCGCAAAGACGCGCTGGAACTCATGGATGCCGCGCTGCACTTCTGCACGGGCAGAATCAACAAGGGTGATCAGGATTTTATCCGTGAGTACTTTGAGCTTTTTGATCAGGGACTCAAGAAGGGAATATTTCTGATCAAGGGGGAGTTGGCTGTATGGCGGTTCAACAATATGGTTGCGGCGGCACTGAGACTGGGCAAGGCCGGGTGGGCAGAAGAATTTATACAATCGAACTACCACATCCTTCCGGAAGAATCACGTGACAATACCCGTACGTTCAATCTCGCGCGCGTGTACAGATACCAGAAACGCTACGGAGAGGTACTTGAACTGCTCCGAAATGTGGAGTATGCCGATATTGGTTACAATCTGATCAGCAAGGCGGTACTGCTCATCACCTACTACGAACTGAATGAGCGGGAAACACTCGGATCCTTCACGGTTTCTTTCCGGACATTCCTGAACAGGCAAAGAAATGTACCGGCCCAACGCAGGGAGGGATATCTCAATCTCGTCAGATTTACCAGGAAACTGCTGAAAATGGAGAAGAAAGACCTGAAATCAGCTGCCAGACTGCGGGAAGAAATCATGCTGCACCGTTCTGTTACCGTCAATCACGAGTGGCTGCTGGAAAAACTGAATGAAAAAACCCGGTAGCATCTTCAGACGCTACCGGGCCGGGAATCAACTGAACCTTTCCGGGTTTAGTTGAAGATATAACGGATGCCGAACTGGGCAGTCCATACGTCAAACTGCGTTTTGCTCTTCACGAAAGAATCGCGGAGGAGGCCGGTAGTGCCGTCAGCAAATTTCTGAGTAGCCATTTTGAACTTCGGAACGCCATCGGCTGTAGTGCCGGCGCTGGCCAGCGGACGGTCGTTGACGAAGTTGTTTCCAAGTCCCCACTCACTGTTGAGCAGATTCGCGGCGTTCAGGATATCGGCGCGAAGCTGGATGGTATTGCGTTTGCCACCCACCTTGATGAAGAACTCCTGGGTTACAGAAAGGTCGAAGCGGTGAACCAGCGGGAAAATCACGCCATTGCGCTCGGCATACTGGCCACGGCGGGTACGCAGATACTCATCCTGCTCAATGAATGCATCGAAAGCAGCAGCCTGCTCGTCAGCGGTGTAAGTTTTGGTTCCTACTGTGAGCGGATCAAAAATCAGGTCGGAAGCGTTCACCGGAACGAACAGCAGATCGTTGTTCTGAACACGGTCGCCGTTCATGTCGCCGGAAACAATGTAGCCAAAACGGGCAGAGTTGATACCGCCGTTGAATCCGCGGTGCTCGCCTACATAACCCAGTGTGAAGCCTGTAGCGCCACCGAAGTCGCCACCATATTCAAAACGGTAGCCCAGCAAACCAACAGTACGGCCCGGATCGTTCTGATCGGCAAAAGAAAGGTCGAGGTCGTTGCCGCCACGTACAGAGCGAACGCCTGTCCATGAGCCTGAGGCTATTGAGCCTGCACTCATCAGTTCAGTAGCATTGGAAATGGTATGTGCAATCATACCGTAAACGCCCTTCTTGTTCGGGTACTCGAGTTTGAAAGTAGCTGCAGAGTAGCTTCCCTGATTGGTAGTGGTCATTACAGCGGCACGAGACACGTTGTCGTTGATACGAACACCGTTGTCGTTGCCTGCAAAACGCGGACGAGTATCCGGACCTGAGAAATTGCCCGTAGGAGTCTCGAAGTTGGCATCAAAGTACTGAACTGCATTGATATTCTGGTTGTAGTGCAGCTCGACAGTACCCACGAATCCGAGTGGCAGTTTCTGGTCAATAGCGAAGTTGGTTTTCCAGACCTGCGGGAAGCGGTAGTTATTGTCAACCGTGGCGATGTCAAAAGTGGACGGCAGCGTTGGCGTTGACGGGATATGAACGGTGGGGTCAACGGAGAACGGACGGTTCAGGGTTTTGGTGCCTGACTCGTCAATAAAGCCTGTGAGTACACCGTTATTGCCAATAGCGTTTGAAATCCAGACATAGGGCGGACGACCGGTGAAGACACCTGTACCACCGCGGATTTGCGTTGACTTCTTGCCGCCAACGTTCCAGTTGAAACCGAGGCGGGGCTCCCAGAGGATTTTTGCATCAGGCATTTTGCCGGTTCTCAGTAC
>CAILQK010000419.1 GCA_903836265.1 uncultured Bacteroidota bacterium
TCTCCGACGGATTCTCGAGCGCAGATGAAAGCGATGGCGCGGTGGCGCAGTTCATCCGCCACAAAACCAAACGTGGCAGCCGGGTTGGAATCGCCCATGTTGCTGTCTGCCTACGCTTCGGTGGAGCATGCCGATATTCTTTCAGCCGACCGCATTCACTTTGAAATCGGCAACGAAACGGTAGTGGCCCAAAATCACCAGAATGGCCATTTCACGGCCTGGTGGACGCCTCCCGCTTACGGCACATACAGTATGACGGTAAAAGCTTTCAACAGCGAGGACTATTTCACGGCATACAACTCCTCCTTTGATGTGGTAAACACGTCGGCCAACAAGACGCAGCGCACGTTCGATCAAACCTGGCTGCTCACGGGGAACGGGCTGAAGGACACCCTGTACACGCTTCCCGCACATGTGGGCGCGTACGACCGGATTATCGGCAAGCTCAATATTACCTGTCCGCCCGGCGGCTGCGACCCCTGGGATCGTGTATCAAGTATCAAGGTGAAAAGCCACGAGGGTGCCTGGGTGGAAATAATACGATATATCACCCCATACGGTGTGCCATGCAGCCACGAAATTGACCTGACCGACTTCTTCCCGATCCTGCAGGGCAGGGTGGAAATGAAAGCAGAACTGCTCACGTTCGCCAACGGCTTCGAATATACCCTCGATCTGGAATACAGGGCCGGTAATCCGACGTACAAATATGGCAACGTGGATGTGCTCTGGAACGGGAATTACAGTTTCGGAAACCTGAGCAACCTGCAGCCCGCCGAATTGCATAAAGTCACATACGCCCCCAATGCGCTGGCATCCCGCCTGAAGCTGATCTCTACCGGACACAGCTGGGGTGATAACAATACCGGAAATGCTGCCGAATTCCATGAAGATACACACCATATACGTATTAACGGTACCAATGCCTTCGCACAGTACAACTGGTGGGACTGCAACCCGAATCCGCAGGGGTGTCAGCCGCAAAATGGTACCTGGTACTTCAACCGGGCAGGATGGTGTCCCGGTACCATAGCCCAGTGGTTCGATTTCAATATGACGCAATACATCGGACAGGGCCCGCTCGAAATGCGCTATATCTTCGATGAGGACTATATTGATTTCTGCAGTCCGTCGAACCCGAATTGTGTCAGCGGCGTAACTTGTCCCGATTGCAACGATCCCTCAGCCAATCCTGTGCTGGATGTATGGGCCAATCTGGTCACTTTCTCCAATACACCCACGGAAGGCGTAACCGGCGTGAACGACCTGCCGCTCTCCGATCCGCAAACGGTACAGATTCTGCCCAATCCGACCGACGGCAAGTTCAGAGTTGAGTTCCGCCACGACCTCGAGGTGGTACAGCTGAGTATTCGCAACACGGAAGGCCGCGAGATCAGTCAGGTGCAGTTCTCCGGTATTGCTGCCGGCGACACCAGAGACATGGATCTCGGCGATGCACCCTCCGGTGTGTATTTTCTGAATGTCCATACTGAACAGGGAGTATTCATGAAAAAAATTGTCAGAAAGTAAAACCGCTGCTCAAGTTCTGAATCTGTTGAAATGCTGAAATACCTCGTCCCCATCCTGGTGCTGCTGTCCGCACTGCATGCACCTGTTTTCTCTCAACAGCTTGTCTCCGGAAGAGTTATCTCCCCGGGTGGCGATCCGGTCATCGGAGCCTCTGTGCGCACCCTGCAAAAAAGCGGTAACGGCGCTGTCACCGATGTACAGGGCAAGTTTTCCGTCGAATGCGCCGGAAATGACACACTGTCCGTTTCTCTGGTCGGTTTTGACAGCAAAATAATTCCTGTTAACGGACAATCCACCCTCGAAATTACGCTCGATGAAACGGGCGCCCTGCTCAGGGAAACCGTCATCACAGCATTCGGGATTGAACGACAGGCTCGCTCGCTCGGGTACGCGACCCAGAAGCTGGACGGCGACGCTCTGGTCAAATCCAACAGCGCCAATGTGCTTTCCGGTTTGTCGGGACGTATGGCTGGCGTGAACATCATTCAGGGAAATGGCGTGGAAGGTGGTACCACCCGCATCGTCATCCGGGGGGTCAATTCTATTTTCGGTAATAATCAGCCGCTGATTATTGTGGATGGTGTACCACTCGAAAATACGCCGGGCTGGACCGATGTGGAAGCGGGTCGCGACTGGGGTAGTGCCATCAACAATATCAATCCTGCTGATATTGAACGGCTCGATGTACTTAAAGGGGCCAATGCCGCTGCACTTTACGGTGCCCGCGGCAGCAATGGCGTTATCCTGATCACGACCAAAAAAGGCGCCTCCAGGGCCGGAATCGGCATTGATTACCAGTATAGTATGCGAACCACCAAACCGTTTTACTGGAGGGATGTACAAAATGAATACGGGTTTGGCGGCCCGCTCTCTTTCAACGAGCCGGTGCTTGGAAAGGATGCCGACGGGGTGCTGCTTCATCCTGTGAAGCTGTACGACGACTTTGGTCCGGAGGGTGTTTCCACCTCCGAAACGTTCGGTGCTTATGCCAGTTCACAGTCGTGGGGGCCGCGTCTCGACGGCACCCCGGTGCGCTGGTGGGATGGCGAAATGCGCAACTGGTCGCCGCAACCGGGCAATTTTGAGCGTTTTTTCCAGACAGGAGTCACGCAGCGGCATAATCTGGCCTTCTCGGGCGGCAGTGAAATGGGGTCGGTACGCGCATCCTTTACCCGCGAAGATCATCGCTCGGTGGCGCTGAACAGCGAGTACGACCAGACTACCGCCCAGATCGGCTCCAGATTGAGGGTATCCAAAAAAGTGCGTGCAGAAATCGGAGTGTCCTACATCCAGTATAACCGCCTGAATTCACCCCTGCTGGGCAGCGACAACAATTCTTTCGGGAAAATCATGGTGTATGGCTATCCGAGGAGTTATCAGGGAGAAAACCTGAATTATGAGAATCCCGACGGCACAAAGCACGATTTTGGCCCGAATCCTTTTGCATGGGGCAATATTGATGTATTTTGGTCGGTCTATAATCAGAATTCATGGCTTAAAAGAAACAAGGTAATCGGTTCTGTATCCATGTTTTATGACGTGACCAACTGGCTTACCATTATGGGCCGGACTGGAACCGATCATACATTTGACGAATTTGAATCCAAAAACAAGCCCACTGATATTTCCGGCACGCTCGGCGGCGGTTACTCGCACAGCCTGAGCAAGGGAAATACCCTGAATAATGAATTTCTCATCACGGCCCGGAAGGAGCAACTGCTGCCCGGATTGTATTCCTCACTGAATATCGGCGGCACACAGTACCAGAACCGGCAATACAGCATCTATGGAAGCAATTTCAACCAGTGGCGCGATCCTTTTCTCTATACGTTCGGCAATTTTATAGGCTACCCTTCCACTCCCGGAGAGGGCCGATATGAACGCCGTCTGAATTCGCTGTACAGCTTCGCCGACCTGAATTACCGCGACTGGCTGTTTGGCCAGGTTACGCTGCGCAACGACTGGGCCAGCACACTGCCCAAAGCCACAGGCTCCTACCTGTTCCCGTCGGCCAACCTGAGCTTTGTGCCATCGGAACTGCTGAAATGGGAAAACCGGCAGGGACTGCATTTCGCCAAGATAAGGTTTGCTTACTCCCAGACGGCCAACGATGACGCTCCCTACCAGCTCGAAAAGGTCTTTTATACGGGCAGTTTTGCCGGACAGCCCACCGCTTCTACCGAGGGGACTGTGCGCCCGCTCGATCTGAAGCCACAACGCAGCAGCGGTTATGAAGCCGGCATCAATCTCGGTGCTTTCCGCGACCGGCTTCAGGTGGATGTTACCTGGTATTATCAGCGCAGCTACAATCAGTTGCTGAACTCGCCACTTCCGGTTTCTTCCGGATACCCGACAGTGCGTATCAATACCGGTGAAATCAGCAACCGCGGTCTGGAGGCGATTGTCTCCATGCGCTGGATAGACCACAGTGCGTTCTCCTGGGAAACCTCGCTGAATGTCGCGGGCAACAGAAATCGCCTCGAATCGCTCTCCGATGGCGCTGATCTGCTCGAGCTCGCCGGTATCTGGGGCGCCAATGGCCCGGCAGTAGGTGTGAAGGCCGGTCAGCCTTATGGTATCATCGTCGGTTTCGACTACCTGCGCGATGACGCCACCGGACTGCCGCTGGTGAATGAAAACGGTACGCGCTATCAGATCACGAACGTGCGCGTGCCCATACGCATGTACGATGACAACGGTAATTTCCTGCGCTATGCCAACTCTACGCCGAAATTCACGGGTGGCATTCGCAACACCTTCTCCTGGAAAGGATTCCGTGTTGAAGTGCTGATTGATGCCAAAATCGGCGGTGATATGTATGCCGGTTCCTATGCAACGGCCGTTCAGAGCGGACAGAGCCCCTCCACTCTCTACGAGCGAAATGGCGGCGGGCTCCGCTATGTACGCCCCGACAGCAGTGTTGTCAATATCGGTGTCATCCTGAATGGCGTACACTCCGATGGTACGCCTAACGACAAAGTGGTACACTATTACTATAAATACCTGAACGCGGGAGGGTGGGGGCCCGTACTGACCACGCCGGCCGTATTTGAAAATACCTGGGTGAAGTTGCGCGAGGTGTCGCTCACCTACGATTTACCCCGCGCATGGCGAACCAAAGTATTCCAGAACCTGGAGCTGACCCTCGTGGGCCGTGATCTGGCATATCTGTTTACCACCTTGCCCGACCGGATCAATCCGGAGGGCGCCAACGGCAGCGGCAATGCACAGGGTATCGAATTCGGCGCCCTGCCCGGCATGCGCAGCTTCGGACTCACCCTGAACGCCTCTTTCTGATGATGAAAGCCATGAAAAGAAACTTTTCCCAATTGTTGATACTTGCCGCCCTGGCCATACTGCCTGCCGGTTGCCGCAAGGATTTCGATGATATCAATAAAAATCCGTTTTACCCGACGCAGACCAGCATGGAGGCCCTGTTCAATGGCATCCTGTCGTCCATGCCGCTCGGCTGGAACGAACAGTTCTACCTGAACAACGAAACCCTCTACGAACTGACACAGCAGGGCGCCCTGATTGCGCATGCATGGCCCAATATCCGTATCGGGGTGGATGAGGTCTGGAATAACTATTACTCCACGCTCAGAAATATCCGTGCCCTCGAGGAGCGCTTCGACCGGTACGATGGTCAGCAGGATGAGCTCGATGTGGTGCGGGCCCAGCTGAAAATCCTGCTGGCTTACAAGACGTTCAAGGTAACCGACCTGTTTGGCGATATGCCATTTTTCAACGCCGGAAGGGGAGGGAGCGGCAGTGACTTCCTGCGGCCGGAATATGACAGTCAGGAAGAAATCTACCGCTTTCTGCTGGAAGACCTGAAATGGGCCGAAAGTCACCTGCACCTCGAGCCGAACACGCCCGACGGAAGACCCTACTACAGTTTCCGCCAGTTTGAGACCATGCTTAAAAATGACCTCACCCTGTGGCGGCGCTGGGCCAACTCCATGCGCTTGCGGCATGCCATGCGCATGTCAGACAGGGATCCGGCGTATGCAGGTGAAATCATCCGGGATATTGTGGACAACAAATTGCCGGTAGTCCGGAGCGGCGAGGAAATCTGTTTGTGGCCCCGGGACATGGGTATTACCTTCGACGGTCACCACTGGTCGTTTTACGAGCACCGCGGACTGCGCATGGGTACTACCATGTGGCATCAGATGTCAATCCACGACTCCACCGACGGCAGCGGCATCATTGATCCGCGTGCCTTTGTGTTCTTTGAAACCAACAATAAAAACGAATGGAAGGCATTTCCGAACAATCCCGGCGCCAATCCGCCGCTGGAGGGCGGTATCCCCTACAACGGCGGCAGGGACTACAACCCGCCGGTGAAAGGTGCGGCCTGCAAATTTTCTCCCTTTCAGTATTACCTGATCCGCGACCAGTTTGATGTTCCGGAAGTGCTCATATCGGCTGCGGAGGTGCATCTGACCCTGGCGGAGGCGTACAAGCGCGGTATTGGCGTGCCTCAGGACGATTACTCGGCCGACGAGCAGTACGCCGAGGGCATCAGTGCGAGCATTCGCTTCTGGTACAAGGTGGTGAACCGGACCCAGCGCTGGGCCAACCGCCCGCCGGAGCCCGGCCTGGGACAGATATACCAGTATATTTATCATCCGAAAGTGAGCTTTTCGGGCAATAACTTCAAACTGGAGCTGATTTATGCTCAGTTGTGGACAGATTTGTTCAGACAGCCGTGGGAGGCTTACGCCCTCGCGCGCCGCACAGGCGCAACCCCGCGCGAGGGAAATCCGCTCGACTGGAACCGGTTCACCTACCCGGCCAGCGAATCTGAGTATAACCAGGCCAACTGGAACGAACAGGTGCAGCGCATGGGTGGCAGCGATGCGAAGGAGGTAAAAGTGTGGTGGATGGGTGAATGAAGGAGTGGGGCCGGGCCTGATTTCTCCCGGTAACTGCGAGGAACTGATCAATTGATACCTCAGGTTAATGTGCTCCGAAATTTGCTTCCTTATTGGATATGCCTTACCTTTAGCAAGATTTCAACATTATCGCACAGACGTTGACTGTGCCGGGCTGCTGTGGAAACAGCACGGATGACAAAACCGGATTGACCGGGGATAACCCGCATTAACTCATAAACAGGGCAATCCTGATGTTGAAGAATGAAGAAAGTTCCAACAGACTAACTTCTGAACCCTCGCAAACTGATTTTTTTTTCGGAGAATAATTTCTGTATTCGCCGCATTATTGCGGAGAATAAAGCTGATATTTGCCGCAAAAAGCACATCAGAATATGGCAAAATACATTTACGAATACAAAAACTGGACAAATTTTACCTGGCGGGAAACCAACATCAACGCTGTTTTCGGAGAAGTTCGAAATCTGCAAGGCAGGATAACCGGACAGATGAACTCACTTGGTTTTGCAACCAAAGAAGAGGCGGCACTTGCTACTTTAACGCTTGACGTTATTAAATCATCTGAAATAGAAGGAGAAAAACTCGATTATGACCAGGTTCGTTCATCCATTGCAAGAAGACTTGGAATTAATATAGCCGGACTTGTTCCGGCAAACAGAAACGTGGAAGGCGTTGTTGAAATGATGCTTGATGCAACTCACAACTATCAAGAGCCACTAACGAGTAAACGGCTGTTTGGCTGGCATTCGGCACTTTTTCCTGCGGGATACAGCGGAATACATAAAATAGAAGTTGGACGTTATAGAACTGGTGAGATGCAGATAGTATCGGGAGCAATGGGAAAAGAAAAAGTCCATTACGAAGCGGTTCCTGCAAAAAGAGTAAAAGAAGAAATGGACAAGTTTTTAGAATGGTTTAATGACAACTCACTTATTGACCCTGTTCTTAA
>CAILQK010000420.1 GCA_903836265.1 uncultured Bacteroidota bacterium
CGCCCAAGCCGGCGGCGCCCGCCACGGCGCGCATGCAGCAGCCGCTGGAGGCGCATCCGCCCGCCGCAGCGCCAGCTGCGTCCTCTGGCGCGGGTTTCGTCAGCCGAGGCAGTGTCGGTGGCGGCTCTGGCATATATAAACTTGTTGCCTGTTTGAATGGCGACAGATTCAAAGACCTCCTGAATCCGGAGTGCAGGAACACGTTTTTTATATTTGGCGAAATCAGCTCTGACAGATACCAGCAGGTCATCGAGTACAGATTGTACGTCCAGCAGGCTGCGGCCCTGTACGTATTTGGATACAACCTCGGGCATTCCACCCAGAATCAGAAACTTTTTAAGAAGCAACAGCAACTTTTCGTGGACAGGAGCCGGAAGCGGATGAGCTGCATCGGCTTTTTGTTTGAGTTCGAGTAATCTGTGTTCGCCCAAAGCGGTCAGAAACTCGTTGAAAGAGAATGGATAAACGAATAATGAACGAACCCTACCCACTCCGTACGACGGCAATTCACCGAGCGCAAATTCCAGAAGAGATCCTGCAGCCACTACATGCAGACCAGGTGCTTTTTCATAAAAAAACCGCAGGGCTGATATGGCAGGCAAACAAGCCTGAATTTCGTCGAGGAAGAGCAGGGTTTTTCCCGGTACTACAGGTGTATTGAACAGTACTGCAATGGATTCACAGATTTCGTCGGGCGACAAGTTGCCTTCAAATATGCGGTGAATACTCCGGTTTTCTTCAAAATTTATCTCTATATAATAGTCAAAATGCTCCGAAAACGACCTGACCAGCGATGATTTGCCCACCTGACGAGCTCCGCGCAGCAGTAGCGGTTTACGGTCGGTTTCTACTTTCCAGTTGATCAGCAGTGGATCAATTGCGCGAGGCAAATATTTTTTTGTCATTTTTTATATGCGAAAAAATGTTAAAATTGTCATTTTTCAGGGGCGAAAATAAGGTTTTTTTGGCAATAAATGGGCTCGAAAATGATGAAGTCAGAGTCATTTGCTGATTTCCGACTACTGTTGGCGCGTCAGATTCAGTCTTCATGCGGGAATTGATAACAGGGGAGGTGGAAGCGACGTGTCTGATAAATATTTGTTATTCGGGTTTGTTTCATAATTTTACAACTTCCGGGCAAGACAGTATCTGTTTTCAGCAGATGCAGGATTGAATTCAGATATCATGTTTATGAACGATCAGACCATAGAGCAATACGTCAGGCAGTTCAGGGGACTAAGGACAGCCCCCCAATTCGGTGGCGCTCCGCATAAACCCGTGCTTTTGCTTGCCGTTATCAAAGGAATTGAGGCTGGGGAAATAAACACCTGCAGGATATTCATTACGCCCGGGCTGGTGATTGGTTTTCGTGAAATATGGGATCAGATGGTGACAACGCCGCATAAACCCAAATTTTCACTGCCGTTTTTCCACCTCAGATCGGAGCCGTTCTGGCGACTGGTTTGCAAGCCCGGCTGTGAACTTCCACGTACCTCTTCCAACAGTATCAACAGTTTTGGAGCACTTGATGCCTCGGTGGAGTATGCCGAGATTGACGAGCGTTTGTTTCTGTTGTTGTCAGATCCGGTTTCCCGGGAAGTACTGAGGCAGGAGCTTAAAAGCAGGTATTTCCCGGATACCGGCAAAGTCGCACAACCATATACACTGATTGAAGATCTGCAACGCCAGATGCTGAATGATGATCCTGAGACTTACAGAAAGCGGATCGAAGAAATAGAAAAGAGTAATCCCGAAAATGAGGCAGAAGAGGAGCTGCTCGTCAGAAGCGCCCTGTTCAAGCGGGAAATTCCCAGAATTTACAATTATCAGTGTGCTGTTTCGGGCATGCGGGTCATCACTTCAACGAACTCTCCGACCAGCGCACAGATGGTGGATGCCTGCCATATCAAACCATTTGCCGATTTCAAGGATGATACTATCGGTAACGGGCTGTCGCTCAGCCCGAATCTGCATCGTGCATTTGACAGAGGACTAATCACGATCAACGACGATTTTGTGGTGCGTGTTTCTCCGGCTGTTATTGAGACTGATTCACCTTATTCGCTGAGGCAATTCGAAGGCAAACAGATTTGCTTGCCTGAAGATCCGAAACACTATCCGCTGGTTCAGAATCTGGTGTGGCACAGGAAAGAACGCTGGCTGGTTTGAAAATATTTGCCCAGAAGGCGTATCGACCATTACACAGAAAACCTCAGTGCAGATCACTCCCCCCCCAAAAACGACCACTCCTTTCCCCATACGACCGCTTGTTATTTTTTTCTGAAAAAAGACTCGCCGGTGCTGTAATGTTGTGCGACAAAACATCGGACAACATTACGGCATGCCATGGCACAACAAACACTGAAAGACAGAAACAACAACACGATCGGGTACATCCTGACGGACTCGAAAGGCCGTCAGACGATCAAGGACAAGAACATGGTGGTCAAAGGGTATTACGATCCTGAGACGAACGTAACCAAAGACAAAAACCTTCGGACAGTTGGTCGTGGCAACCTGCTGGCAACGCTCCTCTGACCGGGAGATTACCTGGCTGTGAAAAATTTCATCCGGTAGTCGGGCCGGATATTGCCCAGTCTGATATCCTCCAGTTTTCGCTGGATGAGGCGTTTTTTCAGCGGCTTCAGTCGTTCAACGAAGAGGATACCCTCTATATGATCGTATTCGTGCTGTATGACCCGTGCGTTGATGCCGGTGAATACAGCTTCGTGGTGTTCAAAATTTTCATCCTGCCACTTCATGCGGATCTGTTCCGGCCGTTCCACCTCGCCGTGTATGCGCGGGATACTGAGGCATCCTTCCTCATAGCTCCAGGGAGTGCCACCCTCTTCTACTATATACGCATTGATAAAGGTCTTTTTGATACCTGCGTCGGTGATTTCGGGTTTTTTGCGTTCCACCTGTTCGGTATCTACTACAAACATGCGGATGGGCAGTCCGATTTGCGGAGCAGCCAGTCCGACTCCGTCGGCGTGGTACATGGTTTCCCACATATTTTCGATGAGCTCCTTCAGTTCGGGGTACGTGGCGTCAATGTCGGTGGCTTTCTTTTTCAGGACGGGTTGTCCGTAGGCATAAATTGGCAGAATCATGAAAAGGCGGTTTAGCCCCAGTGGTGGGCCTGCATATATTGTTCAAGAATGAGTGCAGCGGCGATGCGGTCAACAAGGCCTTTTTCACGGCGCCTGCTTTTTTTATTTACGCTCTGCAAAATAATTTTTGAGGCTTCCCGGGAGGTGTAGCGCTCATCCTCAAAGGTAACCGGTTTATCCGGAAATTGTTTTTTGAGTTGCTCCACAAATTTTTCGAGTTCGGGAACAACCTGTGCCGGGTTTCCGTCTTCGTGGCGCGGAAAGCCCACTACAAAGCGCTCAACGGGCTCTGAAGCGCAATATTTCGCCAGATAAGCCAGCACTTCGGCTGTTGGAACAGTGTCCAGTGCGCTGGCAATGATGCGCAGCGGGTCGGTGACGGCCAGTCCGGTCCGTTTGGTTCCATAGTCAATAGCGAGAATCCGGCTCATACCGCAAAGGTACAGAAACCCGCCGGAAAAAAGATTTTTGCTACCGCTCCCCGAGAATTGGCACTCTTTTTGTCTTCAGGATAATATCAACATTTAATCATAATTTTTAATGTCTGATTTCCGGGCGCAGGGAGTACTACAACTCTGAAGAAAGATTCGGGCATATTAATCACCCACCCACCCACCCGATTTATGAATTTCAAATTTTTTTCAATCGCTGCACTTGTTGCGGCATCTGCCTCCCCTGTTTTCGCCCAGTTTTCCTGTAAAATGGGTTTCACTTCCGGCGGAAATTATTCCACGCTCCGGTCCGACCTTTTTCAGACGCTTTCTGGCCGTGCCAATGCCACTGCCGGCTTCACCGTTCGGTTTGGTTTTGGTGAAAGTGTTGAACTGAACACAGACATTCTGTACGTCCAGAAAGGCGCCACGGCCAAAGTTGTGCAATTCCGGCCAGAAAAGGCGCCGTGTCCGGGTTCCTACAATTTTTTCTACAACTCCTTTGAGGCTGGTCTGACCGGCGGTTTCAGGCCGGTAAAATCCATCCCGGTCTATCTGCAGGCTGGCGCTTTCATGGGAGCCCACTATCACAATCTTGATCGCAGCCACGACGAGTTCTATCTCGGCGATTACCAGGATATCAACAAGGCCATCGAGGCTGCCGATCTGAATGAGGCGTTCACCGGTATTGACTATGGCGCCGTGCTGGGTGTCGGTATTGGTGGCGGCAAGTTTCGTTTTTCTGCCCGGTACTACCCGGGGCTCAGAAATCTGAACAGGAACCGGGATTTTGTTGACACCTCGGCCCGGATAACGTCCAATTCCTGCCGGGCTGCACTCACTTATTATTTCAGGTAATCAGTTCTGAATAATGATCTCTTTTGCCTGCGTGCCTGCGCGTATCACATATACGCCCGACTGCAGGCTCGTCAGGTCGAGCACTGTTTCCCAGGTGTTTTCGGGCAATATTTTTTCGAGGCACAGTTTCCCCTGTGCGTTGAAGACACGGATGTGAAAACGGTCGCGATAGGCTACCACTTTTTTTCTGAAGACAACCATGCCGTTGCCCGGATTGGGTGAAACATCCCATGCAGATGCTGCCCAGGGCACCGGAGGTGTATTTCCATGGAGGAAGTGCAGGCTCCAGTCGATTGTTTCGTCTCCGTTCAGTCTGAAAAAAGGTGAAACGCCGGCGGGTGAAAGCGGCGAGGCCGGCGCCGGCTGACCGGAGTCAGGGGAGGTACTGATTTGTAGTCTGTAGCTTCCTGTTGGTACCGACCGGATGGTGAATTTTCCTGCTTCATCGGTTGCGCCTGCGCGCGCGACTTCACCGGTCAGGCTGTCGAGCAGGAGGATGGTTGTCCGGGGCAGGGGCAGGTCGTGTTCGCTGAACAGGCCGTCGTCATCGGTGTCGAGCCACACACTTCCCGCCACGGTATTTGGAATCAGGTTTTTCGGAGGATGTAACTGACAGGCCGGAATTACCTGTTTGGGCATAAGGCGTGTACTCCACATCAGTTTTGCGGTGGCCCCGCCGCCGAGCTCCAGGTATTCAAACCTGATGGGGTACCTTTTGCCTGCTTCCAGGAGAGCAGCGCCCTCATATTCTGTGCTGCCCTGCGGCTGCCAGTGGTCAATGAGCAGGCTGTCGGCCACCCACAGACGGGCTCCGTCGTCGGTAAGCGTGTAAAAAGTGTAATAATCTGTTTCATAAGGGGTTACAGACCCCGTCCATGCTACGGTAAACCCGTCGAGGGGTACATAGCCTGGTTCGGGAGATCCTTCCAGCCATTCATAGTTGATAAAAGAGTCAATACGGCTGAACAGGAGTGGCTCATCGAATCCCCAGGGCTGAAAATTTTCCCGGTAATAATTTCCCAGCAGTCCGAAACCGCCGGCTTTGGGTACTTTTTCAAAGTCAACAACAACTGCAAGCGAATCGGATTCGGGTGTCTGGAATTGCCAGAGCAGTCCGGTTGAGCCGTTGCCCCATTTTTTGAATACCAGTACGGAGTCTTCGCGTTCCAGAAATCCCGGCACCCGCAGGCTGCGCTTCAGCCCGGTTACACTTTTGAAATGGAAAGGAGTATTTCCAAAAAATCCGTCGGCTTCAACAGGTATTCCCGGCTCGCTGCAAGCAACAGTGATGACTGTTTTTTGTGGATAGACATCCCTGGTGGCATACTGCGTGAGTCCGGCATTGTCGGTAGCCGAGAAGTGGAACCTGTACCATACATTGTCATCGGCTTCGCCGACCGTCGGAACGAAGATGGTTTCTTCATCCAGTCCGGAAGTGGGGGTCATGACCGGATGTACGTGTTCGTCGTGGTGAAAGTCTATCTTCCAGGCAGTCATGGAGGCTGGCATGGCGCCTGTTTCCGGGTCAGTTGCCTTTCCGGAGAACGGAATTTCCGCTCCGGCCCTGTACAGGAAGTTTGTGTCCGGAAGCGTGATGACCGGTTCGGGTCTTTTATTGGAGGTTACCCGGAGCAATGCGCTGGCCGAGGTGTCACTTCCGAGCGGACTGGACACCACACATCTGTAAACGGTGCCGCTGTCGGCTATTGAAGCGGCTGGAATGGTACAGGAGCTGGAATCAGGTGCGGCGAGATCGAGTCCGTTTTTTTGCCACTGGTAGTGAAGCGGAGGTCTTCCGAGAGCCTTTACGTTCATGGAAAATGATTCACCTTCGTGCAGCAGCGCCCCGTGGGGCTGTGCGTAAACAAAAGGTGCTTCGCTGCCTGTGTAAACCACTTTCCAGAGGCTCCCGTTTTCACTTTCTGTGTTATCCTGGAATGAACCGCCGCCTGTTCCTGCCCTTGCGAGGAAGTAAAGATCGCCGGAGGCAGTCACGGCCAGTGCTACAGGCCGGTCTATGGCTGTGGCGAAGGTTGAGATACCCGGATAAGGTGTCGGATCCATTGCCATGATATAGCCCTGACAGTAATCGGCGAAAAGGAATCGGCCCTGATACTGGAGTGGCAGGTTAGTTCCGGAGGCTGGAGTAAAAGCAGCGCCAATGATAGAGCAACCTGCATTGTGATCATAGGCATGCAGCGGATCCTGATAGTTGGAAGGGACACTCTGGGTCGTTTTTCTTCCTTCGAGGAGAGGCCAGCCATAGTTTTTTCCGGGTATCAATTCGTTTACCTCTTCCCGGAGTGCTCCACCCACATCGCAGATAAAGATACGTCCGGTACCGGGCTGTACGGCCATTGAGTAAGGATTCCGGAGACCGAGGGCATAAATTGCCCGGTATTTGCCCGACACCTCGTTAAACCACGGGTTGTCGGTCGGGATGGAGCCGTCGGGGTTCATGCGCAGTATTTTTCCCAGATCGCTGTCGAGCGACTGAACTTTTTCGAAGCGGCCCTTGTCGCCGGTTGACAGGTAAAGTTTCCCGTCGGATCCGAATACGATATCGCCTCCGTGGTGGACGGTGCCGAAGCTGAGGTCACATTCGTACAGGATAATTTCGCTGCCGGGTACAGCAAAATTGCCGTTGGCGGTTATCCGGGTCAGGCGGTTGTGTGAGAGACCACTGGAATCGGCCACTGTGTAGTACAGGTAAATGTAGGGCTGGTCGGGAAATTCGGGATGCAGGGCGATATGCCCGAGGCCCTGTTCGTTGAAAGACTCCACTTTCTGGAGGATAACGAAAGGATCTGTGAGGAGCACTCCATTCTGGACAATACGTACCAGACCATCTTTTTCAGTGATAAAAACCCGGCCATCGGGCGACAGCGCCATATCGGTCGGATTCAGTCCGCCGGTTATTTCGTACTTGATGAATCCGGTCGGGAGTTGGGCATACGAAAGTATTACCCGGGCGCACAGGCTCAGGACAAGAATAAACCTCATGATTGTGTGTTTGTGTACAAACGGCCTTCAGGCTGCAGACGCCCGGTCGGTTGTATGTGTCTTTGTGTCTGGATTAAATCAAATCCGGGGCACTCTGCTGCCGGCAGAAAATCCCGGATCTGGTCAGCGTTATGTTCAACGGACGACAGTTACATCACCGAAGTAAATTTCCTTCAGTCCGTCAATAAATTCAATTTCTGCCCACCACACGAATACGGCCGGGTTCATGGGTTCTCCGCGGGAAGTGCCGTCCCAACCTGCATTTTCATCGCCTGCTGTGAGGCTGTCGGCGCGCCAGAGCAGACTGCCCCAGCGGTCGAATATCTGAAGTGTCCGGATTTCCTTTACACCCTTTCCATAAATGATAAAACGTTCATTTTCGCCATCATCGTTGGGTGAGAACACGTTGGGGGCGTAAATATTTCTCTGACGGTTCACGCGCACCTGTACGCGTGCCTGTGCGGAGCAGTCGTTGACGTCTCTTACTGTCAGCAGATACTCGGTGGAAACAGCGGGTTTTGCCCACGGATTGCGGCAGTCAGTGCAGGAGAGGTTTGCTGCGGGGCTCCATTCCCAGCTTGCCACCTGTCCGGGTGCGATATTCGTGGCCGGTTGCAGGCGGATCGAGTCGCCGAACTGAACCAGATCCACGGCGTCAATGCTGAGTGCGGGCAGGAATGGCGGGTTGATTGTTGCGGGTTTGTCGGCGGTACAGCCGTAATCGTCTTTTACCACCAGCGAGTAGGAGCCTGGCTGCAGATCGTCCAGTTCGGTGGCATTTCCGAAGGTTTGTCCGCCGTTGAAGGAGTATTCAAACGGGGCTTTGCCGCCGGATACAGCGCTGAATTCCGCCACACCTGTGGCAATTTTACAGGTAGGCTGGAAGAGCGTGACAGCGAAAGACGGTGGTGGCACTTCTGTCAGCAGTACATTGTCGGCGGCGGTACAGCCGTTTTGGGGGTTGGTCACCACAAGCGTGTATATTCCGGGTTTATTGGCCTGGGCGGACGCGATATTTGTTGCGCCTGTCAGGTTTCCGTTGGCAGTTGACCAGCTGAACTGCATGGCTCCGGGCGTGGATGACGTTCCGTTGAGCGTCAGTACCGACTGATTGCAGTGGAGTTCGCCGCCATTGCCGGCTTCAGCATCGGGCGGGATGATATCACTGGTTACCTGTACCAGTGCTGATGATGTGCAGCCATTCTGGGTATTGGATACCGTCAGTATGTAGGTGCCGGTTTTATTTACAACCGGGGAGAGAGTATTTTGTCCTGAAACGATATTGCCTCCGCCCTGGGCATTCCAGGCAGCGGAGAATGGCGTTCCGCTGCTGGAGGCGTTGGCGTTCAGCGTTACGGAATTGCGTGTGCAGGTGAGTACTTCCGGTTGTGTGATGGCCGAAACAGGTGGTGTATTGTTGAGCGTTACGACCGTACTTGCCGAAGAGGTGCATCCGTTGGCTGTGTTTTCAATAGTCAGCGTGTAAGTTCCTGCGCTGCTGACAGTTGGAGACGGCGTTCCGGATCCTGAAACAATTATGCCTCCATTGGACGCCGCCCAGGAATATGTGAACCCTGTGCCTCCTGACGAGCCGGTACTGCCCAGTTGCACGCTTGTATTCTGGCAGGTAATCACTCCGCCCGGGGCTGCGATTGCTGTCGGCTGCTGGATATTCTGACTGACTGTGATTTGACGGGTAGCGGAGCATCCGTTCAGGGTGTTTTCGATCACGAGCTGATAGGTGCCGGGAGTAGAGGTTGAGTTGTTCAGCAAGTTGGCCTGACCGCCGAGTTGCCCGCTGAGTGCTGTCCACAAAGCGCTCGCCTGACTGGTTGCCGGTTGCTGCAGATTTGCAGTCAGTGGCACGCTGGTAACATCGCAGGTAAGGAGTGCCGGCTGCACTATGGAGAAAACTGGCGAGATGGTGTCAACGGTGATTTGAACGGCATCGCTGGCCGAGCATCCGTTTGATAACAGGGTTGCGGTGAGCGTGTAAATGCCGGCGCGATTGATTTGTGGTGACAGCGTTGAGGCTCCGCCGACGATATTCCCGCCGGATGTTTGCCAGCCATAGGTGGCGTTGCCGCCCGTACTGCTTCCGGCGAGTGTCAGGCTGGTGACGTCGCAGGTGAGTTTGTTGCCTGGTCCGGCGTCAACGGCCGGTGGAGTGACGTTTTCAAGGGCTGTGACGCTGCTGCTGCGGGTACATCCGTTGGCGGTATTGGTTACCACCAGCGTATAGATGCCCGGTTCGTCAACAACCGGGTTGAGCACCGTGTTGCTTCCGAGTATATGACCGCCGCCGGAGGCTGTCCAGCTGTAGGTGAAATTGGTGCCCGAGCTGGCGGTGGCGTCAAGATTTGTCTGCGTGAGTGCACACGTGAGCGTGGGTGCGGGGCCTGCGTTAACGACCGGAATATTGGCGTCGTTGAAGATTTCGACTACATCTGTGTCGGTACAGCCATTTTCCGGGTTGGTAACGGTGAGCGTGTAGGTTCCCGGAGCGTTGATAACCGGGTTGGCTGTTCCGGCTCCGGAGAGAATGGAACCGCCGTTGCCTGCCGTCCAGCCGAATTGCGGGTTGGCGCTGCTGGTGTTCATATTTGAGCCGGAAAGCGTCAGGGAGACGAGGTTGCATGTCAGCGTGGCGTCAAGACCGGCATTGGCGGCAGGGGGTGCTGTGTCTATGAAAACAATAACCGAATCGAGGGCAGTACATCCGTTGCTGTTATCGGTAACCTGAATAGTGTAAACACCCGGTGTGACGGCGGTCGCAGATACTCCGTTTGTGGCGCCCGAGATATTTCCGCTTTGGGAGGCGGTCCACTGGTAAGAAAAACCGCTTCCTGAAGAAGAGCCCAGTCCGGTCACCTGTTGTGCAGTTTGAGTGCAGGTAATGGGGCCGGGGACGCTGGTTTGTGCGACGGGAGGTGTTACATTGACAGAAACCGTTGTGCTGAATGAGGCAGAACAGCCATTTTGCAGGTCAGTTGCCACGACTGAGTAGGATCCCGGGGCGTTTACCTGCGGAGAGAGCGTGTTTTCACCTGATGTGATATTGCCACCTCCGCTGGCAGTCCACTGATAGGAATAACTGCCTGGTCCGCTGCTGTTTTGAGCGGATATAGCTATTGCCGGGCTGGCACAGGTGATGACTGGCGGGGCTGCGATCGAGAGATCGGGCGGCGTGAGATTTGTTTGTACCACTGCCAGATCGGTGCCTGCGCATCCGTTTGCATTGTTGGTGATTAACAGCTGGTAAGTTCCGGGCTGGTCAACTGCCGGATTGGGAGTGTCTGCTCCGCTGACGATATTGCCGTCGGTGGTTGTCCAGAGGTAAGAAATGGCAGCTCCGTCACTGGATCCGATGGAGTTCAGTGCGACAGTTCCCACATTGCAGGTAATCAGATCGGGAGCATTGGCCACCACCTGTACCACGTTGGTATCGGCTGCAACGATTGTGGAAGCTGATGAAACACACCCGTTGATACTGTCGAGCACCATGAGTGTGTACAGACCTGCCGAATTGACCACCGGGGCGAGCGTATTTTCACCGGAGACGATATTGCCGCCATCGGAGGCGGTCCAGTGGTAGCCGAGACCGGGACCTGCGGAGCCGCCGGTCAGTGTTACGCTGGGCGACTGGCAGGTAATTTGCCCGGCGGGGTCTGCCAGGGCAACGGGTGGCGTCAGGTTGCTGATTACACTGACTGATGCGGTGGAGGTGCATCCGTTGGCAGGATTGAGCAGCACAACGGTATAGGTACCTGCGGAATCAACCAGTGGAGTTGTCGAGTTCTGACCGCTGATGATGTGCCCGCCACCGGATGCGCTCCAGTTGATCACAGAACCGGAAGGCAGCAGCGACTGGATAGAGATTGAAATCGTGTCATTTGTGCACGTGATGGGTGCGGGTGCGGGGAGCATGAACGTCGGGTGAGCGAGATCGCCGATTACCGCGACAGTGTCATAGGCGACACAGTTGTTGGCGGTATTGGTTACAGCCAGCACATATATTCCGGAGGTATCCACAATTGCAGTGGCAGAGTTGCCTCCTGAAACAATATTTCCGGTAATGGCCGTCCATGAATAGGCGATACCGCTACCCGAAGAGGAGCCGTTTGACAGAACGGGAACAGTACCGAGCAGGCAGGAGACGGTATCGGGGGCCGATGCTGCAGCTATCGGAGGTGTGGTAGTGGATGTTACGCCGATCTCTGTGGTAGCAGTACATCCGGTGAGCGTATTGGTAACAGTGAGTGTATAGGTGCCTTCTTCATCCACGCGGCATATACGCTGATCCTGACCGGAGACGATATTGCCATCGGCCGTTTCCCAGAGATAGCTGGAAAAGCCCGACTGGCTTGAATTTCCGATGAGTTGGGTGGTGGCACTTCCGCAGCCCAGTGGCAGTGGCGGGTTAATCCATGCGAAAAGCTGATTCGGGTTCAATACTACATTGACTGTGGCAGATTTTTCACAGACAGTTCCATCGGGGGCGTTGTATGCAACCGTCAGGGTATATGCTCCCGGAGCGTTTACGACCGGCGTGAGCGTGTTGCCTCCACTGACGATATTTCCGTCGGAGGTATCCCAGGAGTAAGTAACATCCGGGCCGGTTGAGGACCCTGTTCCATTCAGGGTGATTTCTGCTCCATCGCACGGTATGGTGATTACAGAGGGTGAAGCTGCAGCAGCCACGTTCACCACGTTTACCTTTACCGTATCGGTGACGTTGCACACGGGTGCGAAAACGATATCGTCGAGAGCGAAGTCGTTGCCGCCAAGCGATGTATTCTGGTTTACGATACAGATAGTGGCCGAGCTGTTTGTTCCGCTGTTCCACACCTCAAAAAACTGTTGCCACAGGCAGACCGGGCCCGCACTGAAAATAGGCCCCACAACCGAACCATTGATACTGAATTGCAGGAGGGCCGGAGACGAAGGGTTCACCGATGTAAGCCAGGCAGAGAGGACGTACTGGGAGTTGGGGTTAATGGAAACAGTCTGGCACCACACATTCTGGTTGGGAGAGCCTGCTCCGTTTACGACCATCATGTTGCCGGAGCCACTGGTATGATCATCGCACGGGGAAAATCCGGAGTGAGAACTTTGGGGGTTGTCGAGGATATCGTACAGTCCCTCTGGCCACAGGTTGCCGGGGCTGTAACCGTAATCGCTGTCGAAACTGCTGTTTCCACCTTCAAAATCGCCGTTTGAAACCAGATTGTTGTTCAGGTCGGCGGCACTCGCCTTCAGTACGTACGTGGTGGTTTGCGAGACATTTACAGTAGGCGAGAGGGTATTGGCGCCTGTCATGCCAGTAGTGGGAGTCCACATGAAGTTCAGGTAGTCGCCTTCAATACTTCCATCGAGCTGTGTGGGAGTGGGTGGAGCGCACAGGTAAATATCATCGCCGGCACTGACGGTGATACCGCACTGGGAAAACAGTGGCGACTGCATTATCATGACCGGAACTGCGGACAGGAGGAGACGGACTGTATTGCGTACAGACATCGGCAGATTTTATGAAATGGTTTATTACTGAATGTGCATCAGGAGCTTATCCGGGATTTTGTTGCCGATTTTTTCATCAGCAGAAAATCAGGAGCGCGCTCCGAAGTACAAACCTACGTTAAAATTTGCAATATACCAGTTTTTCAGAAAAATGCTGTGCCGGGTATCGGCAGGCCGGACCGGCTCAACACCGCAAATCGCAAGAATCCGGATCAGGGGATATCACACTTTGTCTTTCGTGCCGGACTGAAAGTGTGCGGGCGTTTTTTCGAGAAAACGGTGCTTTGCAGAAGCAAACGGCAGAATAAATATGTTGGTAAAAAAACATTGCAAGTCATTAGAATTACAAATATATCTTTTTATACATTTGACCCCGAGTCAAAGCCGGTTCATCCGTTTTTGTTTAATCCTCATCGTCCACATTTCCCGTATTTGCTTATGACTCAAGATTTACCCGCCAATCCGGTGATAACACTGGATACTGTCAACGTGTGAGACAACAGCGGCGGTAACACTGAAAAGTGTTGCCGCCGCTTGTTTTTCCGTGTCTATTCTTTCGTTCTGCCCTGCTGGACGAACCGCACGAGTGCTTCGGCGCTGGCTGGTGCCACGAGTGCAACCTCAACAGTTTTGCCGTTGGGCATTTTGATTTTCGTATCTTTTTCCTTGAGGGAAACGAGCAGGGAGTTGAAGTCGTCGCTGCTGGAAGCCAGGTTCAGGTCAGCGCCGCCTTCGTCGTTGGGTCTGTAATCGAAGAAATACCACAGGTCGGGTGCTGCTTTCAGGTAGAGCGAGAAGCGGTCTTCCCCGTTGCCCGGCATTTTGTAGGAGACATAGGCAGTCAGGTTCTTGTTGATGGGCAGGCCGGCAATACTTACCAGGGGGAATTTGTCGTCCATGGAGATGAAAGCTGTGTATTCAGCATTCCATTTCACGGCTTGCCTGCCGAAAACGAAAGTGAAGTTGTCGTCTTTTTTGGGCAGCAGAATTGCGTTCAGCCT
The DNA here is from genome assembly GCA_903836265.1 of uncultured Bacteroidota bacterium. Taxonomy (GTDB): domain Bacteria; phylum Bacteroidota; class Bacteroidia; order Chitinophagales; family Saprospiraceae; genus M3007. The sequence continues at coordinate 13,924 of CAILQK010000420.1, forward strand.
CAGGTTGGCTGTCATTTCCTCCATGTCCTTTTCATCGCTGACGAACTCCCTGATAACGGGCTGATAGTATGCAACGTTTGTATTATAGATAGCTACAGGGGCGTCGAAGGTAGCTGCCTTGATATCTTTGATCAGGAAATCGAGCAGTACTTTTGGCAGCGGCAGTTCCACGGCTGTCATGATTTCGCCGGTGAGTTCAAATTCGGTGGAATCGGTAACGGTATTGTAGTCCGACTTGAGGCGTCCTGCTGCCTTGATGCGCATACACTCGAGGCCCGGGCAAACAGACAGGGGGCCGTCGCCCTGAACAGTGCCCACGCGGTTGTCGAAGATCATTCTGGCACCTTTCTCCGATTTTCCTGTTACCTTGAGCGAGTCGCCGAAAGTGAAGCGGTCGGTTTTGGGGTCGTATTTGTAAACGTGCTTGCAATCGAGTACGGGGCGGTCTATTCGCTGCAGAGCAGGCAGCATGATGCGCGGGTAGCCCTCCCCTGTTTCGCGGGAGAGGTAAAAACCTGCCACCACCGGGTCGTCGTCGGCATTTTTGGAATTTTCTATCCGGATGACCGGGTTGTTTTTATCCACGACCGACTGGTGGGTAAACCACTGTACGGCAGGAAGTTTGTCGGCATCCAGTTTGGCGTATCCTTCGAAGCGCATATTCTGTTTGTTTGCCTCCAGAATCATTTGTCCTTTAAAGAATGTCCTGACATCCATCCTGAACTGATCTTCCTCTTTGATATCACCGGAGGCGGTGGTCATGATGGTGCGTTTGTAGTTTTTGTCGGTTTGCCGGTCGCCCTTGATATTGTTGAAAAACACCTCCTGCTGATATCCCGGGATATCGTACTGATAATAGCCGGTTGCGGTGTAGGCGTCTCTGCCGAGCACGTTCACCTGGGCACGCGTGATGGTGTGGTATTTGCTGATGGTATCAGCCTCGATACGGGCACTACTGATTTGTCTCATTTTTCCGCCGGGCAGGATGTAGATATCGGCTGTGTCCGGCGGATAAACGAAAGCGTCGGCTGTTTTTATCACTTTCACACCTCCTACCCTGAGCAGGTTGGTTTTCAGGTCATAAAGCGCTGTTTTTCCTTCAAAGGAAAGAGAATCCTGTCCGCGATCGGTGGAAGTGAATCGGCCGGGCCTGTTTGGGTCGGACTTGAACTCGACGGTCTGCTTCTTCATGTCCCAGGTAAACTCGTTCATGGTAGTTTTGTACTGGTCATAGGGCAGCGTGGTATTGGCATCCGGCGTATTGGCTTTGAACTGTCCGAAACGGGCATCGAAATCCAGGTTTCCATTGACATTGCGCGAATCGAAGGCTATACCCTTTCCATCGAGCGACTTGATTTCAATATTTCCTGTGTCGGCTTTTGCCTGAAAAGGGCCGTAGGAGACAAGTCTGGAAGTAAGTTTCCCTTCATTCCACTCAAACTCCCCCCTTCCTTTCAGGCCCGATGGTGTCAGGATGAGCGTTCCCTTGTGGGTGTATCCCTCTGCCTTGAACAGGTCGAATGCCTTTGCCCGGCTTTCTACATACATGGAGTCTTTGAATGGCAGCCAGTTAACCGATACATTTTCCCCTTTTGCCTGGGGAACCTTTACTGCACTGGTTCTGTCTTCGGTCATAAAAAACCTTCGTGCGGTTCCGGTGGTCTGTTTGGGTTTGAAGAGCAAATCTTCCGATTCGATGTCTGCGGTCAGGTATTCGAGCAGGCCCTTTCCCTTCAGTCCACGGTTGCTCAGGTCGAGTTCACCGGTGTAGTTGCCCTTTTTGGTATAGGTCGGGTATCCGGTTTGGGGGGTTCGGTGAATAAAGCCGAAAGATTTGTCTTCGTCGCGTACCACAATGGTTTCACGAAATTTCGGGAAGATAGTGGCGGGGAAGAGCTCACCTTTGAACTGCAGTTGCTCCCTGGTGTAGCTGTCGAGGCCGTTAAAGGAGAACGGATCGAGTTTGAAGTAAAAGGAATCGCGCGTGTAGGCGCCGGCCTGAATATCTTTCCGGTCGTAGAACACATAAGAGTGTTTTTTTGACTGCAGCGACGGGAATATACCGAGATCCTCTTTGCCGGATTTGTTGCCCGGTGCGTCCACCAGCAGGGCCCCGCTCACATACTCGAGGTGCGAGTTCATGGCATTGGCTATCGGTTGTTTGTTCTGGTCGAGTTCGCCGGTAGGCACATAAAAATCGAGGTGGCGCACAGAGTCAAACTCCACCTGGAACTTTTCGTAGTCGAAGAACATATTTCTACCCTGAAACAGCGACATGCCTGCATAGAGGCGGCCGCCGAACTTCATATCCCTGTTCTTGAGCAGGGTCAGTTCGCTTTCATCGGGGATCAGTGCTACTTTTTGTCTTTTGCTCAGATCCACTTTACGCACGTCATAAATTTCCGTTTCCTTGGTTTTCAGGTCGAGTTTTGCATTGGATCTGGAGCTTTCAGACACAATATTGATTGCATCATAGTCCTTTTTCCCCTGGCTGGCCAGCGCGTAGTGTACCAGTTTGTCGCGCAGCTCTATCTGGTGCCGGCTGAAATAATAGTTGATGTATCCGTCTTCGACCATCTGGGCCAGCAGAGTCTGAATACTGGAGTAATCAAAATTGGAGTTCAGTTTGAATGCGAACGCGTTGTCGGACACAAGTCTGCCGTTATCTTCCTTGTCCTGATCCGACTCCAGCCATACAATATACAGGATATTGATTGGATTTTGCGATGCCAGGCCCTGCATGGCCTGATACTTGCCGGCGTCGTAGTAATTGCTGCTTTCGAAGCTCACTGTTTGTTTGGTGCCCCTTACGCCTATGTTCACCCCGATTTCGAGAGAGTCTTTGTTCAGATACCAGGAAATACGGTCGGTATTGAGGTTCATATTGTAGTAAGAAGAGAAAAAGGGATTTCTCTCGGAGCCCTTGTCGCCTCTTGCCAGCGAGATGACCTGTCTGGGAATATCAATCCGGAAACTGGCCGCCGGGTGGAACAGGCTGTCGGTATCCATATACAGCTTGGCATCTACCCCCTGAGCTACCACGCTGACTCCCCTTTTGATGATGAAAAGATCCCCTTCTCCGTAGAAAATACGCTGTCTTTTCTTGTTGTATATTGTCATTCTGGCTGGTTCGCCAGCCTTTCCGAAGCCGTAGAGGGAGTTGCCTTCCAACCGGAAGCCGCCTGTGTATTCTATGCCATCGCCCAGCTTGTTGACGCGCAGCTTTTTGTCAAAAGATTCGAACTTTGGGAAGTTGAAGTCGGACAGCGAGTCGGGTTTTGATGTGGCGGATTTCGGCCTGATAACCACATTGTGCTCGAATCGGCCTGGTACGCCTGTCTGGTTAAAGTAGAGAGGATAGAACAGGGTGGCGGTGTCGCAGTTGAACAGCGGCTTGTTTGTTTCAATTTTATAGTTTCCGAGCACAGCGTAAATGGAGGAGTCCATACCGGCTTCGGCCCATGAGACCCTGCCGCCATTTCCCCGCCAGACATTATCGTAGGGCAGATAGGCTCCCGAGGTTTTCATGATGACCACAGAATCTGTTTTCCGGGCGCCAATCAGGTCAATTTCATTGCAGACAATACGGGGAGTTTTGTCGGTATATTCGTAGCTCACCGATCCGCCCTTTATTTTCCAGGTAACAGAGCCGCCTTCACCGCTTTTCAGGGCTTTTCCGTTCATCATATCCGACGAAAACTCGAGATACTGACCAACAGGTTTGGTGCGACCTTTTTCGATACCGGCGATGACGGTTTCGGAGAAGGTGTGCCAACGGGTGAACAGGGCTGTATCGCGGTCCGATTTTGCGCCCGTAACAGCGTCAATATAATTCTTGTAATAAGGGAATGGCGCCAGATTCTGTGCGCCGAGCATATTGGATAGCCTGATTATTCGCCTGATATCATCATCCCTGAAAATGCCTGATTTATACATTTTGTTAAATACGGCAAAGGATTCCTCCATGTCGGGGCGTTTGTTCTGGGTCATAAATTCACCCAGTTTGGCGACAAATTCGTTGGGTGTTTCCGGGAACTTCGCGGGCGCCTGTGCGCACAGGGGCGAAAAAAATCCTGAAATCACCCAAAAGGCGGTAATAAGGGCAGCGGCAATTTGTTTCATTATATTCATTTCAAATGAAAACGTCTTTGGAAGGAAATTGGTACAGAGCGCATTTACTGTAACTTTTAG
>CAILQK010000421.1 GCA_903836265.1 uncultured Bacteroidota bacterium
GCGCTTGTTTCAATTTCCGGTTTCATCCACGACAGGCTGCACTGCAGACTGAAGCCTGTTGTGCTTGAGAAGTGCGGGAGGGGTCTGTCTTTTCTCGGGTACCGCCTTTTCCCGGCTATAATGATACTGAACAGGCAAAGCAAACAGCGTTTTATCAAAAAGATACGCATGGTGGAGGAAAAATATGACAGCGGGCTGTGGACTGAATCGGAGTGTCAGCGTCGGGCCCTGCCACTGATTGCATTTCTTGATCATGCACGCACGAGAAATTTCCGGAAAACTGTACTTTTGGGGCAGTGGTCAAATACCGTAAGGGCGACAACCGTGTGAATCGCGGCGGCAGCTGGAACAACGAACCGCAGAACTGCCGCGCCGCCAATCGCAACAACAACGGGCCGACGAACCGTAACAACAACCTCGGCTTCCGCCTCGCCTCGCCCCTGCAGCTCCCTGGATAGTCGGACGACATCCACTGAACAGGTGTTTGCCCCGCGCTACCTTCGTAACGAAGAAGCCAAAGACGACCGTAAATCGGGGTGCAGCGGCGGTGCTGGTAGAGAATATCGTCGAAAGCTCTGCCGCCTTGCACCGGTTTCAGGAGCAGAACCTGTTGTGCTTTGTCGCCCGTATTTATGTTTTTTTGCCGGTTTCCCACGGGTGGCCGTGCAACAAGGGGTGTCCACCGCGAATAACGATGCAAAAGGTATCTTTATCCGGAATATCACGAATACCGCACATCCACACCTTCACACCCCGAACAGTTCCGTACGAACCTGACCTTTGTCGTAGCCGAGCTTTTCGGTGAGATTGGCGGCAGCTTCATCCACCATGGCGCTCCAGCCGCAGAGATAGAACAGCACATCGGGTCGCGCGTGCGCGTACGTGTCCAGGTAAATCTGGTGCACATATCCGCGGTGGCCGGGCCAGTCGGGCGCCCGCGACAGGGCGATGTCGAAGGTGAAGCCGGGCATTGCTGACTGCAGTGCTTCAAGCTCATGACGATACAGAATGTCTGTCTCGGTGCGGGTACCAAAAATCAGGTGGATGCGGCGGTGCGGGCGGCCCGAGTGCCGGATGTCGCTGATCATGCTGCGGAATGGCGCTATGCCGGTGCCTGTGCATATCATGACAATGTCCCTGTCAAGCTCCGGCGGCAGTACGAAACTGCCTTCCGGGCCCTTGAACTTCAGTTCGGAGCCAACGGTCACCTCTTCGAACAGGTATCGCGAACCCAGTCCGGGCCGGGCGCGCACGATGCACAGTTCGAACATGTTATTGTTGCCGGGGCAGCTGGCGAGCGAGTAGCTGCGCCATCGCTGCAGGCGCTTTTCGCCCACGGGCAGGTCGAAGGTGATGAACTGTCCGGGGGTGAAGTCGAAGCGCTCCATGTCGGGCACTTCAAGGAAGAACGAACGCACATCGGGAGCAATTTGCTCTGTGTGGCGAACGACGGCGGTAAACCATTGGGCAGCCAAGAGTCAGAATTTTTTTATTTTCCGGTATTAACACCCCGCGCCTGCAATTGTTTTACAGGACTGCAGGCACATCCCGCCTCCCTCCGACCGGAAATCCTGATTCATGCAATTTTGCATCAAAGTCACTTTTACCCCTTTTTTTGTTGAAAACTTGGAAAATTGCCCCAAATACCCTTACCTTTGCGTTCGTTTTGGGAAAGGCATGTCTTTTCATGTCGTTTCTCATTGATTTTTAACGAGTTACATTCATTTTTCAGCCAAGGAAGGTATGCCTACTATCAACCAGTTGGTTCGCAACAGTCGCGAAAAGGTGGAATACAAGAGCAAGAGCCGCGCTCTGGCGTCGAGCCCGCAGAAGCGGGGTGTATGCACACGTGTATATACAACGACACCAAAGAAGCCGAACTCAGCGCTTCGTAAAGTAGCCAAAGTGCGTCTGGTGAACGGCATCGAGGTGATTGCCTACATTCCGGGAGAGGGTCACAACCTGCAGGAGCACTCTATCGTGCTGGTGCGTGGTGGTCGTGTAAAAGATCTCCCGGGTGTTCGTTACACCATCGTTCGTGGCGCCCTTGACACCGCCGGTGTCCAGAAGCGCAACAAGAGCCGTTCCAAGTACGGAACCAAGCGTCCGAAGAAGTAATTCTTCACCCGTTGCAGCCCGTGTGTACCCTGTACCCGCCGGCCGCTTTCACCCAATTTATTCATCACACATTAATTAAAGATGCGCAAGCACAAACCGAAACCTCGAGTATTGGCTCCTGATCCGCGTTATAGCGATACGTTGGTAACACGTTTCGTCAATAACCTGATGTGGGACGGCAAGAAGGGCGTTGCTTTTGGTATTTTTTACGATGCACTCGACATCGTGAAGAGCCGCACCAACGAGGACGAGTTGCAAGTGTGGAAAAAGGCACTCAACAACGTCATGCCCCAGGTGGAAGTACGCAGCCGCCGTATAGGTGGCGCCACCTTCCAGATTCCGACCGAACTTCCTGCAAGCCGCAAGATTTCAATCGGAATGAAATGGCTCATAAAATATGCCCGCGCCCGCAGTGGCAAAGGTATGGCTGAAAAGCTCGCAGCTGAAGTAATCGCCGCATCCAAAGGCGAAGGACAAGCTGTGAAAAAACGCGAAGACACCCACAAAATGGCCGAAGCAAACCGCGCTTTCGCCCACTTCCGGGCCTGAGCGGGTCTTTGTTTGGACATTGCCGCCAAAATGATTCCCGCTCCCCTCAAGGCTGCGGGAACCATTTTAGGCGGTTTTGGCGTTTTTAAAGGCGTGCAAATAAAGACCGGTTTTCCGTTTGCAGAATTCACTCAAACTTTAACAATCATTCATCTTAACTTGAAAATTCATGGCAAAGGATCTGCGGTTCACCCGTAACATCGGAATTGCCGCCCACATCGATGCGGGCAAGACGACTTTCACCGAACGTACTCTCTACTACACCGGCGTAACGCATAAAATCGGTGAAGTACACGAAGGCGCCGCCACCATGGACTGGATGGAGCAGGAGCAGGAGCGTGGTATCACGATCACCTCCGCTGCCACCAAGTGCCAGTGGACGGTAGAAGGTCAGAAATACGATTTCAACATCATTGATACTCCCGGCCACGTGGACTTCACTGTAGAGGTAAACCGCTCTCTGCGCGTTCTCGACGGTCTGGTATTCCTTTTTTCTGCTGTTGACGGCGTTGAGCCTCAATCAGAAACCAACTGGCGCCTCGCCGACAACTACCGCGTACCGCGTATCGGCTTCGTCAACAAAATGGACCGCGCCGGTTCCGACTTCACTATGGTTGTGAAGGATATGAAGGCCAAACTGGGCGCAAATGCCATTCCGCTCCAGGTGCCTATCGGCTCCGAACACAATTTCAAAGGTGTGGTGGATCTCGTAACCAATCAGGCTGTCATCTGGAATGAAGCCGACCAGGGTATGACTTTCGAAGTAGTGCCGATTCCTGAAGATCTCAAGGCTACGGTGCACGAACAGCGCCAGGCCCTGATCGAGGAAATCGCCGGCTACGACGACGGTCTGATGGAGAAGTTCTTCGAAGATCCGGACTCTATCACGGTAGAGGAAATGCGTGCAGCCGTTCGCGCCGCTGTATGCGACCTGAAGATGACGCCTGTTATGTGTGGCTCAGCCTTCAAAAACAAGGGTGTTCAGGCCTGTCTCGACGCCGCCTGCTACTACCTGCCTTCTCCGCTCGACATCGAAGCGGTGAAAGGTACCGATCCCAAAACAGAGGCTGAAGTATCCCGTCGCCCAACGCTGCAGGATCCCTTCACGGCACTCGCATTCAAAATCGCCACCGATCCGTTCGTGGGCCGTCTGTGCTTCATCCGTGTTTACTCGGGCAAGCTGGATGCAGGCTCTTACGTGCTGAATACGCGCACCGGCGACAAGGAACGTATCAGCCGTCTGTATCAGATGCACGCCAACAAGCAGAACCCGATTGACTCGGTGGAAGCCGGCGATATCGCCGCCGCTGTCGGATTCAAGGATATCCGCACCGGTGATACCCTGTGCGATGTGGCACACCCGATCGTTCTCGAATCCATGGTGTTCCCCGAACCGGTTATCGGTCTGGCCGTTGAACCAAAAACCCAGAAGGATCTCGACAAACTCGGTATGGCCCTCAACAAGCTGGCCGAAGAAGATCCGACTTTCCGCGTTCGCTACGACGAGGAGACAAACCAGACGGTTATCTCCGGTATGGGTGAGCTTCACCTGGAAATCATCGTGGATCGCCTCCGCCGCGAATTCAAGGTGGAATGCAACCAGGGCGCACCGCAGGTAAACTACAAAGAGGCGCTCACTACCACTACTGCTCACCGCGAGCGCCTGAAGAAACAGTCGGGTGGTTCGGGTCTGTTCGCCGATATGGAATTTGAACTCGGCCCCGCCGATGCAGAATTCCTGGAGTCAGATGACTTCAAGAGCGGCAAGAAGAAGCTGCAGTTCGAGTGGGCTATCGTAGGTGGCGCCATTGACAAGAACTACCAGAAGCCTATCTTCGACGGTTTCACCCAGATGATGAACAATGGTATCCTCGCCGGTTACAACATTGATTCCATGAAAGTGCGCGTCGTGGACGGTGGTATGCACGCGGTTGACTCCAAGCCGATCGCGTTCGAACTTTGCGCCAAGGACGGTTTCCGCGAAGCTGCTCCCAAGTGCAAGCCGCAGATCATGGAGCCAATCATGAAACTCGAGGTAATCACACCGGAAGAGTACGTGGGCCCGGTTATCGGCGATCTGAACCGCCGCCGCGGTATGCCGAAAGGCCAGGAAACCCGTATGGGTGGCGCCGTGGCTATTCAGGCGGAAGTGCCGCTCGCCGAAATGTTCGGTTACGTAACACAACTGCGTACACTGACTTCCGGTCGCGCGTCTTCCACGATGGAGTTCAGCCACTATGCTGCCGCCCCGGACGGTATCGCCAAGGCCGTGATTGAAAAGTCACGCGCTGCCAAGTAAAAATTACTTGTTCTTGTTTGATATTCCCGAATTCTTTCCCTGTTGAAAGAATTCGGGATTTTTTTTGGCTGTTTTTACAGTTCGAAGTTGGGCGACAATTCCTCCTCTTTGCCCGCGTAGAACCTGTTGATGTGCTGAACTGCCTCGTCGGGATCGTCGGTGACGAGGAACAGGTCGAGATCTTTTTCAGCTATGTTGTGGTGCCGCTTCAGCATGACTTCCACAATCCAGTCGCGCAGCCCTTCCCAGAATTCCTTTCCCATCAGCACGATCGGCACGGGTGAAATTTTGTTGGTCTGAACCAGCGTGAGCACTTCAAACAGCTCGTCGAGGGTACCGAATCCGCCCGGCATGACCACGAAACCCTGGGCATATTTCACAAACATGACCTTTCGCACGAAGAAGTACCGGTGCCTCAGGTTGTGCTCGGGGGCTATGAAGGCGTTGTGGTGCTGCTCGAATGGCAGGTCAATATTGAGTCCGTTGGAGGTGCCCTGCTTCATCCACGCTCCCCGGTTGCCGGCCTCCATGATGCCCGGGCCACCACCGGTGATAATACCGTATCCCTCTTCGGTGAGTTTGCTGGCTACTTTTGATGCCAGTTCGTAATAATAGGTGCCCGGCCTGGTGCGGGCCGATCCGAAAATGGACACACAGGGCCCCACGTTGTTGAGCACCTCGAATCCGTCCACAAATTCTGCCATTACCTTGAACATGGTCCAGGAGTTTTCTCCCCTGATTTTTGTCCATTGCTTCATGGCGCGCTTTCCTGTTCCGCCCTTTGTCTCGTCGGCGGATTGTCTGTTTTCTTCCATAACTGATTTTTTTTGGAAATGGTTCGGACTAGTCTTTTTTGCGCGGTGCTGTGGTATTCATCGCGCGTTCAGCTCCGAGTGTAACAAATGTTTTTATGACTTCGGCACAATGTTCGAGGATATGGGGAAGTTCGGCTTTTTCGTCTTCACTCCATTTTCCGAGTACGAAATTGACCTGTTTACCTTTGGAAAAATTGTTTCCTATTCCCACGCGCAGGCGCGGGTAAACATCGCCTCCGAGGATTTCCTGAATATTTTTGAGTCCGTTGTGACCGCCATCGGAGCCTTTGCCGCGGAGGCGGAGCTTCCCGAAATCGAGATTGAGGTCGTCGCAGATAACCAGGCTGTTTTCCACGGGTATCTTTTCCTTCTGCAGCCAGTAGCGCACGGCTTTCCCGCTGAGGTTCATGTAGGTATTGGGTTTCAGCAGGATCAGGGTGCGGCCTTTCCATTTTACTTCGGCGAGATCGCCGTGGTGGTCGGCTTTCCAGCTGCCGCCGAGTGCGGAACAGATAAAGTTCAGAACGTCAAATCCGATGTTGTGACGTGTGTCATCGTACTCGTAGCCGATATTGCCGAGGCCTGTGATCAGATATTTCATATTTTCAAAAAAAAGGGTAGCAAAGATAACTGCCTGGAATAGCTTTGCATCAAAACCATGCGTCCATGTGGAAATTTGCTTCTGTCATAACGCTCCCGCTGCTTTTTGGTTGTGTGAGAAGCTCGCCGGAACCACTGAAGCCTGCATTTTATTGCTGGCAGACCACTCTTGCGCTGTCCGGAACGGCGCTGGATTATCTCGCGTCGTCCGGCTGCAGAAAGATATACGTAAAGGCACTTGACGTGGGCCTCGATCCGGCCGACGGCTCCATCGCACCCTATTCGCAGCTCACAATTGCCGATACTGCCGGACTTTCGAAACTGGAGGTGGTGCCGGTTGTGTTCATCACCAACGAAACCATCCGCCAGCTCACCGACGATGAAAAAACCGGCTGGCTTGCTGAAAAGATCGCTTCTGCTCTTGTGCGCGCGGGCGCTGCGGGTGCGCGGGTACCGCAACCCGAGTTTCAGGTTGACTGTGACTGGACGCAGGGTACCCGGGACGGTTTCTTTCGTTTATTGAAAAAAACAAGGGGATATCTGCCAAAGGGTGCCCTGCTGAGCGCTACCATCCGCCTGCATCAGTACAAATTTCCGGAAAAGACGGGGGTTCCGCCGGCCGACCGCGGTATGCTTATGCTGTACAATACCGGAGATATTGATGCCCCGGACGAAACCAACTCGATTTTCAAACCCGAAGATGCGAAAAAATACCTGAAGGGCGCACCGGCATCCTATCCGCTGCCACTTGATGTGGCGCTTCCTGCATTCTCCTGGACGCTGGTTTTCAGGGACGGGGAACTGTGGAAAATACTGCCGGGGCACGATGACCGTTTGCCGACAGGCGTACTGGAGCGTGGTACATTTCAGAACGGGCATTATCTTCGCCCCGGGGATTTTCTGAGACAGGAGGTTATTTCTACCGAATTGCTTGGAGAATCGGCGCTGCTGGCGGCCGGCGCCCACCTTGCAGATGACGCCACCATTGCTTTCTTTCATCTGGATAACCATACACCCCGGGCGTTTCCGGCGCCTCTGATCAGAACAGTATGTCAACTGGCCGACTCCGTCCGAACAGCGCAATGAGCAGACTGATTGTCTCTGCTGCCGCCCTGCTGCTGCTGTCCTCATTCGATCCTTCCATCCCTGCCCGGGGAGAGGGCAATGGCGCCTGCGCCGGTTCGATAGAGCCTTTTTATGGTTATTCCTTTCTTGATCCCGGTATTATTAACAAATCGGCAGCGTATGCGCCCTTTTTTGCGCGCTGGGACGATTATTACGAGCGTTTTTATTTCGACAAGCTGGAAGAAATCCAGATGTCGGAAAATATCGAAGAGTGGAGAGAGCGCTTTTGCGGTCAGCCCGACCCGGAAGATGTGGCCAGGGTGGTGTACAGCGCTTCGGCCGAAGACATTATGGCGCTTGAGCGGGCAGCCGCCGATTCCACGCGGAAAACGCTGTTGCCCGGTCAGCTGGCGGGAAACACGTTTGCCGAAATGATCTCGTACAACGGTTGTCTGGAGGTGACTACATACCTGATTTTTGCCAGGCGATGCGAACCTTACGTGAGCAGTCGGGGCGGCTGGACCGCACGCGCGCGCTACACCGATGAAATGCTGAACCTGATCAAACAGGGCGAAGAGCAGTTTCTCGGGACCGACTCGCACTTTATCCGCATGCGCTACCTGTACCAGCTTGTCAGACTGGCGCACTACGCCGGCCAATATTCGGAGGTGGTGAAACTGTATGAGAAGTACCTCCCGAAAATACAGAGAAAAAAGGCCAGTATTATTCACTTTTGGGTACTTGGACACGTGGCAGGCGCCCAGCAGAAGCTCGGCAGGTACCCTGAGGCGGCTTATCTGTATTCGCTCGTGTTCAGGCACAGTCCGTCGAAGCGGGCCCAGGCCTACCGGAGTTTTCTGATCAGAAACGACGCTGACTGGGACAAGGCACTTCGATTGTGTCAGACGGATGCTGAAAAGAGCACGTTATATGTGCTTCGTGCGGGCGGCTCGCGCGCGCACCTGCTGGAGGATATGATGCAGGTGTATGATCTCGATCCCGGAAATCCGCAGCTCGATCTGATGCTGGTGAGCGAGGTGCAGGAAATAGAGCGGGTATTTCTGCGAACAGCCGTTACGGATCAGATGCGCGGCAAGGCAGTGGGCCGGCTCGGTCAGGACGACGGCGTGCAGCGCCTGCTGAATCTTCAGAAGTTCGTCAGGCAGATCACCCGGGAGAAAAAGTACCCCAACCTGAAACTCTGGCGCGGTATCGAGGGGTACCTGGAGTTGATGGCTGGCGACAGGTATGCTGCCGAAAAGCGCTGGGATCGCCTCGAGGACGACCTCGATGACGATGAGCCTTATGACGAGGCCTTGTTGAAGCAGCTGAAAATATGGCGCTGTTTGCTCGAGATCATGAATTTTGATCCGATTGCGAGCGGAGCGGATGCGCAGTTTTACGCCATTATGGAGTATGAGGCATTCAAATGGAATCCGGCCTTTGAGCCTTTCCTCCGTCAGTGGGTATCGGCAGCCTATGCAGATGCCGGACATCCGGGCAAGGCGATTCTGGTGGCATGGCCGCCCAATTCCATAGCCCTGAACCCGCGGGTAGAAGTGTACGACGACCTGCTCCGGCTTTCAGAGACCAGCAATCCGATATTGCTGGTCAAAACCATGCAGATTGATACGAATCCCGACCGGGTGAAGGCGTATTTGCTGGAGCTGAAGGGGGCCTGGTTTCTGAGTCAGGGGAAGCCCGAGGCAGCAGCAGCCATCATGCGCACCATTTCTCAGGTGGAAGCGGCCAAAATGCCGCGGTTTACACCGTTCAGGGAGAAAGTGGGGGAAAAAGTGCATCGTGTGGTCAGCGACAGTCTGTTGCTGAACAGGCTGGAGATTGCAGAAAAAATTATTGATCTGGAGTTCAGGGCCAAAACCGCTGAGGCGCTGGGCGATTCCATGGCGGCTGCATACTGGTACAAAATAGGTGTGGCATACTATAATATGACCTACTTTGGTTATGAATGGGAGGTGACGGACTCTTACCGGAGCGGCTGCAACCAGCTTCGGCTGGCGCAGGGACCGGTTTTTTCACTGGCAGGCTCACCCGAAGGGAACCGCGAAAATACCGATATGAGCGTACCCTTGTCGTATTTTGAGAAAGCGCTGGTCGCCTCACAGAAAAATCCGGAGATTGGCGCCCGGGCGGCCTTTATGGCGGCTCGCTGCCGGCAGAAACAATGGTTCTGTGATCCTGTATGCGCTTACAGGCCCGGCACCGGGATGATTCCCGACCTGCCTGAAGACTATTTCACGCACTACAGCCTGCTGATCAACAACTATTCAGGCACAAGATTTTACAATGCCATCGTGAAGGAGTGCAAGTGGCTGGCGGCGTACGCCCGGTAAATCAGGCGAGGTTCCGGTTGCTGTCCAGCTTTAAAAGTACGGCAATCATCAGTGTAAAACCGATGAGCGAGGAACCGCCATAACTGATGAATGGCAGGGGTATGCCTATGGTGGGAACCAGTCCCATCGTCATGCCGATATTGACTATAAAGTGGACGAAAATAATGCCCGCCACTCCGTACGCATATACCCGCGAGAAGTTGGATCGCTGTCGCTCGGCTATAACGCTGATGCGCACGAGCAGCCAGACGAAGAGCGCAATCATGGATGCCACACCGAGGAATCCGTGCTCTTCACCGACGGTACAGAAAATGTAGTCAGTTTCCTGTTTGGGCACATACTTCAGCTTTGTCATATTGCCCTCCAGGAGGCCCATTCCAAGGAAACCGCCTGCCCCGATGGCCATTTTGGAATGAATCAGGTTGTAGCCAGCGCCCCGGGCATTGGCTTCGGCTTCTTCCGGGCGCAGCCATATCTTGATGCGCTGCTGCTGGTGAGGAGCCAGCAGTTTGTAACAGGCGAAGTTGGCAGCGAATACCACACCTCCCGCCAGTACAACGAGAAACAGCCACAACTGCATCTGCCGCTGAATCAGGCTGGTCTTTCTCAGGTAGTTGGGTAAAAAAGCGGAGACAAACAGTATCATGTGTGGTACAAGGACGAACAGGTGCGGGTTGCCCGCCGACCCCGGAGCGCTCATGAGCACCTCTTTCATCAGCCAGTCAAAAACTGGTTCCCACCATATTGTAAGTGGAATCAATGCGGCGAAGAAAAGCCACCACACCCTTCGATCGCCCCGGAGGCGCCTTATCAGCAGGGCATTGGCTATGGCAATCAGGGAGGCTGCCACATAGGCAGGCTGGTCGAACTTCAGTCCGAGTATGACAAGTGAGACTGTGCTGAACCCCACTACATACCAGGAAGACGGCAGCCCCTCCCGGTAAAGCACAAGCAGAAAAGAAAAGAACACCAGTGCTGATCCTGTATCGTGCTGCAGCAGAATGAGCAGTACGGGCAGCATGAATATAGCCAGCGCAATCAGCCTGTTTCTCCAGTTTCGCAGGTCAACACTCGTCGAGCTGAGGTGTGTAGCCATGGCCAGACAGGTGCCGAATTTGGCCAGCTCCGAGGGCTGAAACGTGAAGCCGCCCAGTTGATACCACGCATTCGCGCCATTAACCTCCCGTCCGAAAATGATAGTTCCGGGGAGCAGCAATATGCTCAGGATATAAAAAACAGGAGAAAATGTGCGCCATATAGTCCAGTCGGTCATCAGAATGACAAACATGATGGCATAACAGAAGATGATGAAAAACATCTGTTTGCCTGCAAGAGCGCCCGGATCGAGGAACAAGAGCGGGTTTTCGGGATTGTAAGTCACCGAATAAATCATCAGCCAGCCCAGTACAGTGAGCGTGACGTAGATGCCCAGCAGCGGTCTGTCTATCTCGTTAAAACTGAATGATGAATTTCCGGTGGCCAATGTGTTCCTTTTTTATTGTTCCAGAAAATCTCTGGGGTGAATGTTGTTGTCTCTGGCAGGATATGCCCCCTGCCACCCCTCGAGTGCGGCAATAAAAGCCATAGCCTCCTGTTTGCTGCGGAATACACCGACCCTCAGCTTGTAGTAGGGCTTTTCCAGCAGCCAGGCCGCCGGTATATCCGGGTATTCCTGGCGGAATCTTTCTCTTCCGGCTTCTACCTGAGTCCGGTCGGTTGTTGACATAATCTGCACTCTCCATCCGCTGATCCGGGGTTTGGCCCGGTTGTTTTCCACCCATGTGCCAAAGAGATCCGACACGGCAGGCTCCTCGTTTATCTGCACTTCCTGTGCCGATACCAGCAGAAAGAGAAAGAATGAAAACAGACCAGTGAGGGCGACCTTCATATACAGATGTTTCAGGCTGTAAAGATAAGGGATTTTCGCGGCTCTCAACGGAACAGCCATTTCCCGATTTTCCACAACGCACTCCATTCCTTCTGAATTCTGAAATAGGGTAGCTGCCGGGCTCCGAAATCGCGTCTTCCTGCTTCTATTGCCCGGATCATACTTCCTTCAAAATCAAAAATACCGAGATGCAACGTTTTTTGGGCGTACTGAATGGCTGTCCATTTCAAAAGCAATGCGGAACCGGATGACCGCAGTGCCGGATCATCGCCGCTCATCATATAGTAGGCCGATTGTTTGTCCCAGGCAAGCAGTGCAGCCGAGTGTACTTTGTTTTCGGCATCTATGGCAAAAAGCATCCTGCAGGCGCTTTTTTCAGACAAAATACGCACATATTCTTCCGTAAATGCCGCGCTGAAGGGCGGTTGCAACCCCTGGCGCGAGAAACTCAGATTTACCA
>CAILQK010000422.1 GCA_903836265.1 uncultured Bacteroidota bacterium
GAAGAATTCCCAGGAGGTATGGATGAAATTATTACCAGCCAGATCCGGGATATTGTCCACCTCGACGCGCAGCACCGTATTCTCGATGAAACGATTGGGTACATTGGGCACGATCACAATCTTGTCGCCCTGACAGGTAATAATCGCATCCACCAGTTCGCCCGTTTCGGTATTGTACAGACCAATATTGTTATTACTGAAGAAATCGGCCTGTATGAGCTGGTCGCAGCGGATGGGTTCATTAAACTGGATACTGATCTCGTCGCCATTCGAAAGAACCCCGTCGGCGGGTTCGGGTACGCCAAAAATCTCGGGGGCAGTACGTTCGATTTTGCCCTTTACCACCTTGGAAATACCCGGATTCTGGGCCCCAAAGCACTGGGATACTGTACGGATTTCATAGAGACCATCCTGCAGCCCCTGCGTATTCCACGGAACAATGGTGAATACCGGTCCGAGGTCGGCCTTGGGAATTTCGGCGATATTGATCCAGGCGCCGTCGCCCTGCGAGCGGCGGTACTGTACGCGCATCAGCTCCAGATCGGAATCACTCTTGTCATACTCGGCCACCGTGATATTCAGGTTGTTGCCACTGGCAGGCAGCAGCACCCAGTCCTGCAGCGGAAAAGCAGTGGATACCATACTGCAGGGCTCGAGGAAATAAACATCAAATTCGAGCTCCTCGTTGAAAGCGGCGGGAGGGTCAATACCGAGCGCATCTGCGCGTCCCACTTCGCAATCAGAGAAATAGCCCACGCGGAGATCCTGGTAAGTAAATGCGACAGGGCCACGGGCCACCGTCATGGTTACAACCACAGTTTCGCCAAAGGGAACACCCACATTCAGCGTGGGTTGTCCGTTGAAGCGGATAACCGCACCGTCGGGATTATTTTCCTGCAGACCCTCCAGGGTGTAGAATTTCGTTTCCTCCGACTGGCTGGTATTACCCAGGTACAACTTGAATACAGCCACGTCATTCATGGGCACATTGACAGCTACCTGTTTATCGGCTGCAAGGTCAACGCCCTCACGCGGCTGCGTATTGGGTTCGTACGGGCACTGAGACTGGCCACTCACCAGATCGAATACAGGAGTGCCGTAAGCCTTGTCTTTCTTGATATTAACCGTGAAGTTGTCGCCGATATCGTCATCAGCCAACACATAACCTACCGTTCTCGATTTGGACGAGCTGTTAGTAATAGATGTGGTGGACTCTGTGGTGAAATTCATAGCCAGACCGGCAGAAAGGCCAAGTCCGTTTACAGAAACTCCAAATTCTGTCGAGAAACCGCCGCCAAAACTTTGTGTCCACTCAGTAGTAATCGCCTTTGTACTCTCTGTTGTTTCCGACTCTTCGTAGGTGACCCCGCCATCGAACGAAAGATTCTTGGAGAATACGGCCTCCTTTTTCAAGTCGGTATTGCGCTTTACAATATCCCGCCAGCGATTGGCACTGGAGTAGTCTCCGATTAATTCCAGAGCAGGTATGACGGTATTCAGAATCTGATACTCGGAGTAGATAAATGTCGTGGCAAAACCCTGGGGGAACACGTACAGGCCCTTGTCCAGATAGAATGAACAGTTTGCAGTATCATACTTCAGTTCGTCTGTAATACCATACAGGAAGTTCATGGCGCCGCCCATATAAACGTCTCCGCCCATATTACTGCCCACAATTATATCGTTTTCACCGGTAGAAATCGTCTTCTCCACAGTCAAACACGTCTCCATTTCATTGGAGGAATAAGACGTGAGACTGGTATTGAATGAGAGACCTATGTCTGCCGTCACATCAATCTGAAGCGAGGTGGCGAAGAATGGAGTACCCACTTCCGTTTCGATATCAGGACCAAGAGAAATGGTTAAAGATTGCTCCAGGTCGAGGGTATTCGAAGCAGAAAACGCCCAGGTCTGGCATGTTGTTTCACCACTCGACATATAGGAAAAAGAAGCATCACCCGGTGGATCTCTGAGAATCAGCATGGGGATATCAGGAGCTGTAGAGGTAAATGTTGTCTGGCGGGGCCGTCGGCCGAGCACGACAGCACTCAATACCTCCGTAGCCTTTTCGTCATTTACATCAGCGGTAACCTGCAAGGTTTTCAGGAAAGGACTTGAAATATTGGGTTCCTCCACCCTGAATTTGTGAATGAGTTGTCCTTTGGTCATCAGTGTATCAAACTGCGACAGGTGGGCAATATCATTGTTGATTGTCAGCAACGCCGTATCAACGTAACACTGTCCGCCATCGTACATTTCAAATACCCTGATGGCGACCTGAGTTTTTTGCAACATTTCAAGCATGGGATCGCCACAGGCATTTGTATCCAGCGGCGACAATTCGACCTGCGGCGGTGCGAAGTAGATAAAATCGGTGGTATCATTCTGCATTTTCAGATCAAGTGTTACACCACCCTTGTTCTGAAAATAGGTATAAATGACCGGATTGGAGTGCTCAATTACGGCTACGGTAACGGAGTCGGGTGGAACACCATTAAAGGTAAATTTTCCGTTCGCAGGCAACTGCTGAATCTGTTCATAGCAACCATTGAGGGTAGCAACTTTCACCTTTACAATAGAGCCATCGGGCACAACCGATTTTCGGCAGTAGCCGCCAGCCATCTGTCCCACCACTTTCCGCTTTACCTGATTCCGGAAAAGAATACCGGCAACGGGCGCGGAAAGGTTGGGCAACTCCCAAAAAGCCGGATAATACGTATGTTCTTCAAACTTCGGGGTGAGAACAACACTGGCTCCCGGCTCAAAATCCGCCACAAATTTTCCTTCAGTATCTGTAAATATCTGGGGTACATTTGATTTGCCATTGACCAGGATTTCGACACCTTTCTGAAAGCAACTGGTATTTTCAAATCGGACGTAACCACTCACCGGGATGGTGCTCTGGTCGGTAAAATCAACCTGATCGGTACTGGTATTGCTCGGGTTCAGGCTCACCAGACGCGATGAAGGTGTAAATTGGTGAGGCAGTATGTCAGTAATGGCGGCCACCGTACTCCAGCTGGCGCCAGAGGCAGCCCCCAAACCGGTCAGGCTGGTACCCATATCATGCAATTCCGAGCCCATGCCTTCATTCAGGTTGAAATAAGAACGCAGATTGATATTGGTGATATCAGTTCCTACACTGGCATAGGTTTGAATGTTCGGGAGTGAGAGTAATTCTCCAAAAAATGCAACTTCATCAACGAGACCCGTAAAATAACGGTTGTGACCGGAACTGCCAGCAGCTCTTGCACCCAGTTTCCAGGGCAGCCCGGCCCAACTGACCGTAGAGTAACTCTTTGTGGCAGTAAGTGCACCATCAACATAACACAATACAATCAATGAACTGCCTGACTTTCGCAGAACAAGTGCAATGTGATGGTAACCCATACCTAATGTACCCAGACTCTGGCTGGCTGTACCGATAGTCAATTCCAGGTTACCTGCGTTCAAATCCAGTGAAAACAAATTTCCCCCGCCAGCGTCGGCTTTGCTGAGCAGTGTTTGCTGACCGCTGAAGTCAAAAGGTTTCACCGTCAGGGTCACAGTGGCACTGTCTGGCAGATTGAAATTGGTCAAGTTGGCATAATTCGAATTTACAGCGTTGAACTCAAGCGCCTGGTTGAAGTAAAAATTCTTGCTCACCGAAGCAGTAAACGTCCCTCCAGAACCATAATTTACACCCTCTATTTTGTAAAATCCGAATTCATTGGTGATACCTGCATTGACAACCTGGGGTTTATCGCTCGTCCAGGCTGCACCACAGAGGTATAGCCTGGACTTGACCGGGGCTATATTAAACGCCTTGCTCCCAACTCCTTCATCAAATTTCCAGTACGACATCAGACCGGGCGTTTCTGCTCCGATTGTCTGGTTCATGAACATCTGTATTTCAGTTTGTGGAAGTTGCCGGTCGAAAAAGCGCAACTCATCCAGCTTGCCTGCAAATCTGGCCGACCCGTCAGGTTTTTGTCCGAGAAACAGGGTCGAATTTGCCGCCTGTATGCCGGCAACTGATGTTTCTATGAGTTCACCATCTACATACAATAGAACCGAAGATCCATTGTATGATGCTGCCACATAATGCCAGTCATCGGCGGCAGACGTCGGAAACACGTAGTCAAGTTGTTTGATATTACCCGAACCATTCCCGATCCCGAAACGGATGCCTTTGCCCAAAGAAGCCGGCAGGGTATGCAACCACCAGTTTTTCGACAGATCACTGCCGAAATCAAAAATGGATGTATTGTCATTCCCGTCATCCAGTTTTACCCAGCACGACAATGTAAATTGGGTACGCGGAAATTGTGGCTGATATTCGGCGAAAGCCATGCCGTTACCGTCGAACTCAAGGGCTGCACCGAAAGTTGGGCTCAACGTCACTACGGCTCCCGGCACGGGA
Source organism: uncultured Bacteroidota bacterium (assembly GCA_903836265.1). Classification (GTDB taxonomy): domain Bacteria; phylum Bacteroidota; class Bacteroidia; order Chitinophagales; family Saprospiraceae; genus M3007. The sequence goes on from CAILQK010000422.1 coordinate 4,403, forward strand.
TTGCTGCTGAATGTTTTAACCTGTCCTGTGATACTTCCATTCGGATTCAGGAAGCCGAGGGCACTTCCGCGCGGCCCCTCTCCGAATGAGTTGACACCAGAAACTTCGTAAGTATAAAACCTCCCTGCCAGCGTATTAAAATCAACAAAAGAGAATGTCTCACCGTCAACGGATGCCAGGAGTGCACCATTGCGGTATATTTTATAACCGGTTGCAGCAGGAGAAAGTGGATCCGGGCTCCACCCCAGCTGTATCCGGTCGTCGAGATCACCTTCGCTGGCCATCAAAACCGGAGCGGCAGGCGGAAGCAGAAAGGTTGCCCAAAAACCTGTACTGAGGTTGTAATTCTGGTTCAGCGTTCCACCAATAATTAACTGGCCCGCCGTCATGTTCATCCTGAGCTGCTGCTGATTAAAGGCTCCGGTGACGCTTCCGTTACTGAAAAGTGCATTCCCGGTCAGATAATCATCATCACTGTAAGTGTTGCAATTCGGACTGTTCTGCGCATGCAAATTCATGCCTGTACATAACAACACCAGTACCAACGCCGCTGGCATATATTTTTTTTTCACAGTCAATTTCTATTTTTGAGTGAAATAATCAGAAGGAAATGTGGCCCTTTTACCGTTTGGAGTTGCCCGTATCCAGAAGAGCCTCCAGTTTGGCAAGACGACTGTTTGTTGCCTCATTCATCCGGAGCAGTTCGGCGTTCTCGGCTCTGAGCTGAGCTACCTGTCGTGCCAGCTCCTGCGTTGCCGATACGTTCAGGTTGTGAATACGGTCGTAATCCACCTCCTTGAAATCATTAACTTCCTTTCCGTAAACAAAATACCTTCCTTTTTCTCCCTTTGCCTGCCATTCGCCTACAGTAAAAGACTGGTCGCTGTTCACGTCCGTTACTGTAAATATCTCTGCCTTGCTCTCGAGCATAATACGAACACGGTCTCCGGCCTGCAGTCCATGTTCTTTGTCCAGATCAAACCTTGCCTTGTCGCCATTTATTTCGACTGAAACAGGAGCATCGAAAATATTGGGTATGACATCTGTGGCTGTTCTCACAGCCATCGGAAATACCTTTTCGACTTGCTGGGCGATAAAACCCTTGTTGGGTGTGGATCCCGATTTGAGTGAATCAATATACCGGTAATTGACTACCTGCAGATCCATCAATGTTGACAGATCACTGTGTCCATCGCTTTTCAGAATATCCTTCTTGATTCTTGTATCCGAATACAGGTGTATTCCTGAAGTGAGGATACGCGCGTCCACTGCCAAACCTATGCTGTAATTATTTGCAGGATACCCCCCCCAATTCACATTGGTTATTCCGGCTACTCCTGCGTAATGCGTACCACCCAAATAGGTAGAAGATGATCCAGTAATACCAACCTGCCTGCTAAAACTTGTCTGATTGCTGCCAAGTGTTACATGCAAATCACCGGCCCGGAACAATTGAAGATCTGTTGATGCCTGGGATCTGACCTTATTGGCAGTCATATCAGCAATTGAAAAGCTGGAAAGATTCAGCGAGCCGCTGATGTTCAGGTTACCGGTCAGGTTCAGATTCCCTCCAACACCCAATGTACCCGGAATATCCACACCGCTTGCGTTTGTTTTGAGCCGATCGGCGCCCTCACCAATCAACACGAGAGGCAATGATCCACCATTTATCGAAAGTACATTGTTATTATTTTCTATATTTGTCCATTTATCGCCCGATCTCATCCAGACTGTGGCACGCTTTCCCGCAGGGGCTGTAACTATCATTTTCCCTTCATCAGAATTATTACCCACCTGCAGGGTGAAAAACGGATCGGGGCTGGCTGTACCAATACCAACGGTACCAGATGAGGGGAATGTATTGCCTTGTCCGATCAGAGACAGGGCATACGGGGAACTTGTCAGGCGAAGACGTGGTGTCATCTCGGAGCCGCCATTGACAGAAACACCTACATAATAAGGTACATTGAAAGCAGCATTGAGCGGATTTACAGCGCCAAGCAATGCACTGTACACTCCACCAATCACCGGAACACTGGATTGAGTTTCTGACCACACCGGCGATCCGCCAGTCTCGGTTGTGTAGAGTCTGAACGTAAGGCTGTAGGTATCATCGGCAATCGCCGAACCGGTAGAACTGCGGATGGTACCCTGCATACTCAACGTAGCCTGGGCATTGATCACAGTGTTTACAAACATAAAGGCAAAAATCCATAATAGAGAAGTCAGTTTCATCGCTTTGATTGAATTGAAATGTGAGGATGTGCAGCCCGCCGTCCGATATCAGAGAACGACAATCGGAGCGCGAAACTTTCGCGGCAAAGGTCGCAGGAGACAGAGCTAAAAATCTGGCAAAAACCAACCAAAATCAGGCAAAAATGCCTTCAAAAGAGCTTGTTTGTAAAACCAGCCACAGCAATATGTATTTTTGTGTAGTCATCACAAAAGAAGTTTACGATAACAACGATGACATTACAAAATGATCAGAGGTTACATTTCCAACGGTTTGCTTCGGGGTTTATTTGCAGTACTGTTGCTGTTGTCAGCAATACGGTCAAACGGTCAGTCGTCCACTTCTTCCATGGATTTTATCCGGTTTGAATGGGCAATCTCCAACGGTTCTGCTGCCATGAGACCAACGAGCTTTCTGCAAGACCGAAGGGGGGTAATGTGGGTGGCCACCACGTCAGGGATAGCCTCTTTCGATGGATACGATTTCCGGATTTTCGGTTCCGCCGAGTACCGTCTGAGTGCATTCAGGATCGTCGGGCTAGCAGAGGATTTATTCGGTAAAATCTGGATTATCGGCTTTAAAAACAGCAGAATAGTAGTGGATGTCATAGATCCGACTACTGAACTGATTGTACCGCTCCACAAATACCTGGGATATCCTGAACCTGTAGAAATTCCGATGATTGAAGACGTAATCGTAATTCACAACATTGACGGGAGGATATGGCTGGGTACCGCCGAAACAGGCTATCTGTATGATGGCAACTGGCGCCTTGTTTACCAGGCTACGGGAAAACAAAGGCCCAATGCCCGGTGGTTCCCGGCATCAGACGGGTTCTGGCGGGTATCTCCTGACGAGAATCATATTTTCCTCGAAAACCGGACAGGCGATATCATTGACAGCACTTCATTCAGCGGTTCAGTGTGGAACGATAAACACCTGAATCTCTGGTCGTACAATCCGGACGCACCAAACGTTTTTTTTCAATACAGCATTGGCGAAAAGGGGATTCAAATATATGAAACACATACCCTCCCGATTTTTGAATGGATAAACGAATCACTGTGTCGCTCAGATGGTGATATCCCCCTCCGCTATGGTTATACCTGGAAACTCGCCGGCAATGACCTTTATTTTGGACGATACGATGACAAGAGACTGATCAATCTGAACGAACAATTTCCCAACATTGGCTCCATAAATATACTGTTTGTGGACAGAGCAGGTGGAATCTGGATACCAGCCGATAAAAAAATTGTCCGGCTCGTGGAAAACCGGAAATCAGGTTTTGTAACGTACCTGTCCGAAAGGAAGACGCCGGTAAGTGCCAGGGGTGTTGTTCAGTTTGATCGTGATATATTACTCAATACCTACAATGGTAATTATCGGGTCAATCTCCGGAATAACAGCATTTCTCCTTTGGGTAATAAATGGGTACAAGGGCTTTCCTTTTTGGCAGATACAAACGGATACTGGGTGAGCGGGCATAACGGATTGCTGGCACATGTCGACAAAAATGAACAGATTGTATATTACGATTTCAACCGCCTGACAGATGTTTTCACCATTTACCAAAATCAGTCAGAACTGTTAACGGGCACTTCCAACGGACTGTACAGAATCAATACAGTCAATCAAACTGTTGAACCAACGGATTTCCGGGGTGCAGGAGTGTTCTTTCTTCACAGAAACCGGCAGGGATTGTGGGCCTGCACAACAAATGGCCTTTATCTGATTGACCATACCGGAGAAATTGTCGGGCATTACCTGCAGCCGGGGCACGATCTGCCTTATGAACAAATCGAGCATCTGCATGAAGACACACAGGGGGTTTTCTGGATCGCTACAAAAGGGTGCGGACTGATCCGATGGGTGCCGGGTGCCGGTAACTGGAAACAGTTTACCACCGAAGATGGGCTGTCCAATAACGATATTCATGCGATTTACGAGGATGACCGGGGACATCTGTGGCTCTCCAGCAATTACGGGCTCATGCGTTTTTATAAAGATTCCGGCAATGTACAGGCCTTTTTCAAACGCGATGGTGTTGCCGACAGTGAATTTAATGCACTTTCACATTTTCAGGCAACTGACGGGCGTATCTACTTCGGTGGTGTCAACGGAGTAACTGCCTTTTATCCGCAGGAGATTCCGGAGTATAATCAATCATCCCCTTCTCTGCAACTTACTGAAATACGCACTTTTAACATAAAAAACGGTTCATTCATCAATAAACTCGATATTGCCCTGAAAGGAAATACGGTAGAGGTCAATAGCGACGACGACTATCTCGATATAAGGGTTTCTCCCCTTGTTTACGAAGACGCCAATCAGATCAGATACGCCTGGAAACTGGAAGGTTACAGTGATAACTGGATACAACAACAATCACCTCTGATCCGGTTACACAATTTGCCCTACGGCAGTTTCAATCTTCGTGTCAGGTATGCCATTCAGGGCAGCACGTGGTCGGAACACGAACTGCTGATCCCACTGTATATCTACAGACCATTCTATTTGAGGTGGCCATTCCTGCTGCTGCTGGCGTTGGTAATGATTACATCCGCGTGGGGAATATCTGTCTGGCGTACACGAAAACTGAAGTCGGAAAATCAGCAACTGGAACGCGAAGTTCAGAAGCGAACGCATAAAATTGAACGTCAGGCAAATGAACTTCGCAAACTCGACGAGATGAAATCCAGGTTTTTCTCCAACGTGACTCACGAACTGAGAACACCTCTGACGCTGATTCTCGGCCCTGCCGAAACAATACTGAAGGAAAGTCCGGGCAAGGATAAAATCACCGACTACGTACAAACTATTCGCAGGAATGGCCTTAAGTTGCTCAACTTGGTGGAAGAACTGCTCGACCTGTCGAAAATGGAAGCCAACCAAATGACTGTACAGGAAAAACCGGTTAATCTGCATCATTTTCTAGGTCAGTCAATAGCCGGTTTCAGACAATACGCAGAGTACCGGGGAATAAATATCAGGCTCGAATACAACTGCCCGAACACACTGACATTACTGATGGATATCAAAAAATGGGAGAAAATAATGAATAATCTTGTTCATAACGCACTGAAATTCACCTCTAAAGGCGGCGAAATTGTTGTCCGGGCACATATCAGCAATGCCGATATAATCGTGGTCGTTGAAGATACCGGCCAGGGAATCCATCCCGATGACCTTCCATTTGTTTTTGATCGTTATTTCCAGTCAAAAATATCCGAATCGTCCCTTCAGGGGGGAGCGGGCATAGGTCTTTCGCTCTGCAAGGAGTACATGAAGCTTTTCGGCGGCGATATCTCTGTAAAAAGTACTGTTGGAGAAGGCA
>CAILQK010000423.1 GCA_903836265.1 uncultured Bacteroidota bacterium
AAAATCAGAAAACTGATGCCCGGTCTCAATGCAGCTTTTGTGGATATCGGCCACAGAAAAGACGCTTTTTTACACTACACAGACCTCGGACCAAAACTCAGGTCGCTCATCAAGTGGTCAAATGGCGTTATTAATGGAAGCATAAATACTCACAGGCTCGATAACTTCAAATTCGAAGACGAAATAGTCAAAAATGGCAAGATTGACCAGGTTCTCAGCAAACGCTGGCCGGTCCTGATCCAGATTCTCAAGGAACCCATTTCAACGAAAGGCCCCCGCCTCTCGTGCGAACTCACGCTGCCCGGCCGATATATGGTCATTTCTCCATTCTCCGACAGTGTGTCAGTCTCCAAAAAAATTGCCAGCTCCGAAGAAAGGAAACGTCTCCACACCCTGGCAGAAAGTATCAAGCCCAAGAATTTCGGACTGATTATCCGAACTGCCGCCGAAGGTAAAAAGGTACAGGAACTCCATGAGGAACTCATGCACCTCATCGGGAAATGGGAAGAGGTGTTCAAACAACTGAAAGGCTGTACTCCGCCCGCCAAACTGCTGAGTGAACTCGATAAAACCGGCAGCGTTCTCCGCGATCTGCTAAGCGACAGCTTCAGCAAGATCGTCGTCAACAACAAGGAACTGTACGCCGATATCAAGGCTTATCTCCAGAATATCAGCCCGGATCAGGTCAATATTGTTCAGCTATACACCGGCTCCAAGCCTGTTTTTGATGCGTTCAGTGTCACCAAACAGGTAAAAGCATCCTTCGGAAAAACTGCTACGATGTCAAGCGGCGCCTATCTCATTATCGAGAAAACCGAGGCAATGCATGTGATTGACGTGAACAGCGGACATAAAATGACTTCAGGGGATGTGGAGCAGACGATCCTCGCCGTAAACCTTGAGGCTGCAGAAGAAATCGCACGGCAGATACGACTCCGCGATATCGGTGGCCTGATTGTGATTGACTTTATTGACATGAAGAATCAGGAGCACAAGCGCCAGCTTTCCAAAGCCATGGAAGACTTCATGCGCAAGGACCGCTCTCAGCATACCATTCTGCCGCTCTCCAAGTTCGGCCTCATGCAGATCACCCGCGAGCGGGCGCGACCGGAAGTAGTAATCAATACCGCCGAGATGTGCCCGACCTGCAGTGGAACAGGCAATGTCAGTCCTACTATCCTGCTCACCGACGATATCGAACGCGATCTGGAATCAATCATGCAGTCGAGACCCAGGTCGCCGCTGATTCTGCGTACACATCCGTACGTGGAGGCTTACCTCACGCGTGGATTCCCAAGTCGTCGCGCCAAATGGTTCCTGAAATTCAACAAGTGGATAAAAGTACTTCCCGACGCCGATTTCCATCTTTCTGAATACCGTTTTTTCGATGGCAATGAAGACGAAATTCGCCTCTGACAAGTAAAATCATTACTGGAATGTCGAATGTCGAACGCCCGATATTGAAGTATTTTCTGACTTCCTGACCTGTAGTTTGTCATTCGACATTTCAATGTAAAACGGTTTCTTTGTATAGATTTTAATGCAGGGGCATTTTCAGGCTGCATCTGTGTTCTTACTCACTCGTAAACCGGAACTCTATCCCGGGGAAATTTTCCTGGACTGTCTGTAAAATCCAGGCGGTTTCTGCCAGAAAAACCAGGTTGTCATCGTTATCGCGGGCAATGTCGCGCTTCCGTCGGTCCAGAAATTCATCGAGCGCCTTCTGATCTGTGGCGTGCACCCAGCATGCCTTGTGCAGATTCACCGGCTCGTAGCGGCATTTGGCTCCGTATTCGCTCTCCAGACGATGCTGTATGACCTCAAACTGAAGCTGACCCACCGTGCCGACAATACGTCTTCCATCGCTCTGGCGGGTGAACATCTGGGCCACTCCTTCATCCATCAGCTGCTCCAGTCCCTTTACAAACTGCTTCGTCTTGAGCGGATCTGCATTTTCAACATACCTGAACTGTTCCGGCGAGAAAGCCGGGATACCTCTGAAATGCAGCAATTCTCCCTCGGTAAGGGTATCGCCTATCTTGAAGTTGCCCGAGTCGTACAAACCAACCACATCCCCCGGATAGGCCTCCTCGAGTATGGTTTTTTTTGAGGCCATAAACATGGTGGGCGCCGGGAATTTCACATCGCGCCCGAGACGGATGTGGCGATAATTGGTGTTTCGCTCGAATTTGCCCGAGCAGATACGGAAAAAAGCAATCCGGTCGCGGTGCTTCGGATCCATATTGGCAAATATCTTGAACACAAAGCCGGTCATTTTTTGTTCTTCGGGCCTTACCAGGCGTTCCTCGGTGTGGCGGGGCAGGGGAGTGGGCGCAATTTCAACAAAGCAGTCGAGCATTTCCTTTACGCCGAAGTTGTTCACTGCAGAGCCAAAGAAAACCGGGCAAACGGTACCGTTCTGATAGTCCTCCGCCTTGAAAGCCGGGTAAACGGTTTCCACTACCTCGACTTCATTTCTGAGTTCCCTGGCAGCCGTTTCCCCGATATGTTTTTCCAGTTCAGGGTTGGACAGGTCTTCAAAAACGATGATGTCCTCGTCTTCCTGCTTGCCATGCGCCCTGAACAACACGAGTTTCTTCTCGTACAGATTGTAAACACCTCTGAACCGCTGTCCCATACCTATGGGCCACGACAGCGGGGTAACTTTTACCGACAACTTCTGTTCGATTTCATCGAGCAGGTCGAAGGCGTCTTTACCCTCCCGGTCCATCTTGTTCACAAAGAAAATAATCGGGGTGTCGCGCATCCGGCACACTTTGGTGAGCTTTTCGGTCTGTTTTTCCACACCGTTGGCTACATCCACTACTACGATAGCTGAGTCAACGGCAGTCAGTGTGCGGTAGGTATCTTCGGCAAAATCCTCGTGACCAGGCGTGTCGAGGATATTGATTTGCAGGTTGCGGTACTCAAATCCCATCACCGAGGTGCTCACAGAGATACCGCGCTGCCGCTCTATTTCCATGAAGTCGGACACGGTACTGCGCTTGATTTTGTTGCTTTTGACAGCACCGGCGGTCTGGATAGCGCCTCCAAAGAGCAGCAGTTTTTCAGTGAGTGTGGTTTTACCTGCGTCGGGGTGGGCTACAATGGCGAAGGTGCGCCGACGGTGAAGTTCGGAGAGGAAGTCTGTCACAGCAGTTGAATTGATTTTCGGGGCGCAAAGGTACAACAAACGCGTCTAATAGCGCTCAATGATAATTCTGCAGTATTTGAACGGTTTTGTCAATCATTTCACGGTTCACATCGAGGTGTGTAACGAAACGTATGGTTTGCGGACCAAAGGCCGACGCGACAACGCCATTCCGGCTGAGGTATTCGAGGAACAAAGCCGGCGTACATGGCGGGTGCAGGTCAAAAATAACTATATTGGTCTGTACAGGACGAATTTGACCGACATAGTTCAGTTCCGACAATGCCTGTGCCAGCACGCGGGCGTGTTCGTGGTCCTCTTTCAGTCGCTCAACATGGTGATCGAGGGCGTATATGCCTGCCGCAGCGAGGTAGCCCGCCTGTCTCATGCCGCCACCCATGGCCTTTCTGACTCTCCGCGATTCGGCGATGAAATCCCGGCTGCCAGTCAGGAGTGATCCGACCGGTGCTCCGAGGCCCTTGCTGAGACAAACAGATATGCTGTCGAAAAGGCTGCCGATTTCCTCCGGGGCATCACCAGTTTCGACCAGTGCATTAAAGATGCGCGCGCCATCGAGGTGCAGCCGCAGTCCCCTTTTCCTGCATACGGCGTTAATCTGCCTGATGTTTTCAATGGGGTAAATACTGCCGCCACCCTTGTTGCAGGTATTCTCCAGCACGACAAGCGTGCTTTTGGGGAGCCAGTCGTACAACGGTTTTACTGCCTGATCCACGATGTCGGCGGTGAGAATGCCGTTCTCACCGTGCAGCAGGTTCACCGCAATGCCCGAATGAAATGCGTAGCCGCCCACTTCATACTGGTAAATGTGGCTCATCTCGTCGCAAATGACCTCGTCGAGCGGCCGTGTGTGCACTTTCAGGGCAATCTGGTTGGTCATGGTTCCGCTCGGGCAGAAGAGGGCGGCCTCGTGACCGAACAGAGCCGCCGCCTTCTCTTCCAGGGCATTTACGGCGGGATCCTGGCGAAAAACATCGTCGCCGACCGCGGCGTTCATCATGGCGCTCATCATGGGCGCCGTCGGTTTGGTAACCGTATCGGAAACGAGATTGACCATGATTACTTTTTCTTCTTTTTCTCTTCTTCAGCCTTCATCACCTCGTCCATGACGTTACCGACGAGCTGTTCGGCCCCAATACGCTTCATCAGAATTTTGTGCTCGCGGTTCAGGATGAAAATTTGTGGAGTGGACTGCACATCGTACAGCGTTTTGTACTTGCTTCGGAGCAGCGGATCAACCAGATTCATGAACAGGTCGTCTGTGAAGCCTTTCTCTTCCACACCTTTCCAGCACTCGGGTCCGTCCTTTTCCTCAATGGTTTTGGCAACAGCAGTACAAACAGCGAAGACCTTTACCCCTTTATCCTTGTATTTCTGGGCAAATTCAATCATAAACGGAGCAGCCTTCTTGCAGTGGCCGCAGTCGGGCGCCCAGAAGAACAGAACTGTGTAGTCAGCATCCACATCCCACAGGGCATGTGGCTCTCCCTTCCGGTCATAAACAACAATGTTGGGAGCTGTCTTGCCGATCAGGATGGGTTCGAGGCGGCGGGCGTTGTCGCAAATTTTCTCGATATCCTCCTTTTTGGCCCACGAAGCGAGACCCTTGCAATAGTATTCCAGTGCAATGTGCACGTAGCAGGCATCAAATCCGACCACCTGTGCCTTGGCATAATGGTTGAGGAAGTGAACCAGAAAGTACTTGAAATTATCCTGGTTCTTCTGCAGTTTGCCGAACAGAATATCGAGAGCTATATTGACGCTGTCGGGATGCTGGGGTACATATTTTGTGATGTAATCGTGTACTTTCGGATGTAAAACGGGACTGCGGAGCAGCGCGGGGTCTGCAATGTCAATATTGTCGAAGTAGTGCGCCATAATCCAGTAATAGCGTCTGCGTGCCTTTTCCTGCTCGTCTTTCCCGTCAAATTCGGGTATTTCAGGATCGAGGGAGGCTTTCGTCATGCGCGCGCATACTGATTTGGGATATTTGGCTATCATGTCGAGCTGGTATTTCTTCACGATTTTGTCAAGCCCTTCCAGCTCCCGGGTATATTTGACA
>CAILQK010000424.1 GCA_903836265.1 uncultured Bacteroidota bacterium
GGAAGATGATACAGAGCAAGTAGTAAAGTAGTGGGACATAAATAACAAGGCCCGGATAATCCGATAAAGACGGATTGTTCGGGCCTTTTTTATTTGATTGAGATACACATATCGCCGGGCAGGTGTACAGGATGGTGTACTGGGAGCAGGAGCAAAAATCCTGAGTCAGTCAAAAAAAGGGTCTTTTGCGATATTGCGCAAAAGACCCTTTTAAACAAGGTTTCCCTGATTCGTCAGACGAACAGAAAGCACATTACTGATGGAAAAGTGCGGCTATACTCTTGTGCTCGACGGTATTCCTGATCGCGCGTGCGAAGAGACTGGCGGTAGCAAGAACCTTAATCTTTTCCGATTTCTGTTTCAGAGGGATAGTATCACACACAATCAGAGAAGAGAGCTGTGATTTTTCGATATTCTCGTACGCCTTTCCGGATAGAACAGGGTGTGTACAGATCGCTTTTACCGACCTGGCGCCTTTTTCGATCAGCGCATCGGCAGCCTTGCACAGTGTACCCGCCGTATCCACCAGATCATCTACCAGCACCACATCGGCACCTTTTACATCACCGATAACAGTCATGGAAGCAACTTCGTTGGCCTTGGTGCGGTATTTGTCACAAATGACGAGTTCTCTGCCGAAATGCTTGGCGTAGATACGTGCCCTTTTCACACCGCCTACATCCGGACTGGCGAAAATAGTGTTTGAGAGATCACCTTCAGCCAAAAAGGGGATATAAATGGCTTCCGATTTCAGGTGATCAACAGGAATATCAAAGAAACCCTGCACCTGATCGGCGTGCAAGTCCATCGTCATGACCCGGTTGGCTCCTGCGGCTGTGAGCAGATTGGCAACCAGTTTGGCGCTGATGGGTACTCGTGGCTTGTCCTTCCTGTCCTGGCGTGCATAACCAAAATAGGGAATAACGGCCGTGATATAGCCGGCTGATGCACGTTTTGCCGTGTCAATCCAAAGGAGCAGCTCCATCAGATTGTCATGTGGCATACAGGTACTCTGTATAAAGAAGGTGTAAGATCCGCGAACACTTTCATTGATAATCGTCTGCATTTCGCCGTCGCTGAAACGAGCCAGCTGGGAATCGCTGAGAGGTGAGTCATAATATCTGGATATGCTCTCCGAGAGTTCTCTGGAGGCGGAGCAGGAGAAGAGTTTTATCTCAGGCACTGGAATGAATTTGGTAAATGCTAAGTGTGGTATGAAGCGCAGGGCAAAGGTATAAATTCTGTTTTAGCAATAATCATGCAAATTACGGTCATATTATATTTTTGTAAACACGAAAATTGAGGAATGAGATTACCTTTGGGCGCCTTTGTTCACTAAAATAACTGTCAGACAGATGATCCGACGAATCAACTACTTGCGCAGCCTGGCGGTTGCGACCCTCCTGCTGGCTTTCAGCGGGGCAGTATCTGCACAGGAATACCGCGAAGCGCGTGAGAAAGCGCTTCAGTACCTGCGCGCAAATTATCAGCAGTTCGGTCTTGTACAAAATGATGTGGCCGATCTTCAGATTACAGATGCTTACCAGAGCAAACACAATCAGCTTACTCACGTCTGGATTCGCCAGCAGCACCAGGGTATTCCTGTTTTCAACGGCCTGATTGGTTTGCACGTGGCTGCAACAGGCAAGGTATATCACCTCGGGCACCGTTTTGTTGCCGAACTCGAACGCAAGGTAAATGCGACAAGTCCGTCAATGAGCGCTTCGCAGGCAGTCTCAATGGCTATGCTTAACCTTGGTATCAAGGAAGCAGTTCCATCGCTGAAATCCAGAATCAATGACAGAAACTGGTTGTTTGAAGGGGGAAATGTTTCCAGAAAGGAAATTCCTGTGAGTGCCAGCTATGCAAAAATGGACAACGGTAGTGTGAGACTTTCCTGGATGATGATTATTGACCAGGTGAATACTTCTGATTTGTGGACGCTTTGTGTGGATGCACAGACTGGAGAAATTGTTGAAAAGATCAATCACACCGTTTATTGTGTAGCCGGCCATTTTGGCCACGAGGCTGCTGATTGCCCGGGGTACGCAGCGGAGAACGGTGCGTCTGCCGTACCATCAGCTTCTCTGGCTGATGCAACCTATAATGTTTTTGCGCTTCCGGCCGAGTCGCCCAGCCACGGCCCTCGCCAGCTTGTGACCAACCCGCATGATGTGGTGGCCTCTCCTTTTGGCTGGCACGATACCAATGGCTCGGAAGGAGCAGAATACACCTATACGCGTGGAAATAACGTGTGGTCATTCGAGGATCGCTTCAACGACAATACGCCACTTCAGGCCGAATCTGCCGATGGAGGCGCCAATCTGGTTTTTGACTTTCCGTTCAGCGAACTGGCTACTCCGGTAGAAAACAAAAATGCCGCTATCACGAACCTGTTCTACATGAACAACAAGATGCACGATATCACTTATCGCTACGGGTTCGATGAAGAGGCTGGCAACTTTCAGTTCAACAACTACAATAAACCGGGTCAGGGCAACGACCATGTACTGGCACAGGCACTTGACGGAGCCGATCTGGCCACCCCGACACTGAACAATGCCAACTTCTCCACTCCTGCCGACGGTTCCTCCGGCCGCATGCAAATGTTCCTCTGGAATACAACAGGCGGTCGTCTGGTTAAGGTGAATGCGCCTGGTGTAATTGCAGGCTCCTACTACGGCGGACAAGGAGGCTGGGGTGGTGCCATTACCAACGTACCCACTACAGCCGAAGGAGTTTTTGTCAATGACGGTATAGAGCCAACTACCGGTTGCGAACCGGCTAACAACAATATCGCAGGCAAAATTGTTATGATTGACCGCGGTGAGTGTGAATTCGGATACAAGGCATATCTGGCCCAGTTGTCGGGCGCAGCAGGCTGTATCATTTGCGACCACGAAGCACCACCCAAAACCGGATTTGGAGCCGGCGCTTATGGAGCGCAGGTGACAATCCCGACCGTCTGGATGAAAAAAGGCGATTGCGCACTGCTTCGTCAGTATGCCGGAGCAGGTTTGAATATTTCACTGGTTCAGCCGGTGGTAAACGGACCTGAATTTGTGGATGGCGATTTTGACAATGGTATTATTTCGCACGAATACGGACACGGTATTTCCAATCGTCTGACTGGCGGTCCATCCAACACGGGTTGTCTGGGAAATGCAGAACAGATGGGAGAGGGCTGGAGTGATTTCTTTTCGCTGATCATGAGTGTTCGCCCCGGAGACGTTGCCACCACCAAACGTGGAGTAGGTACCTTCGTATTCGGTCAGCCCAATGATGGTAACGGTATCCGCCGCTATCCATACAGCGCCGATATGAATATCAGTCCAATCACATATTCAACTGTAGCAGAAAATCCGCAGGTACACGCGCTCGGAGAGGTATGGACATCCATGCTGTGGGATTTATACTGGGCCATGGTAGAAAAATACGGATACGATCCTGATTACACCAACCCGAACAGCGGGAACGCGCGTACCATACAGATGGTGATGGACGGGATGAAACTCCAGCCATGCGGTCCCGGCTTCCAGGATGGCCGTGATGCCATCAGGCTCGCCAATGAAATATATTATAATGGCGCTGATACCTGTCTGATCATGAGCGTATTCGCCCGTCGCGGTCTGGGTGTAAATGCCAGTCAAAACAGTCCGGAAGATGGTACAGACGGACTTGAGAACTTTGATCCGATTCCTACATGCGTAAAAGAACTCAAAATTGAGAAAATTGCTGTCACGCCGGAAATAGAAGCCGGCGAAACAGCCCAGTTCCAGATTCGCGTGACCAATCACAAGGGAGCCCCGGCCCCCAATGTGGTGGTGACTGACAATCTGCCAAACGGACTCACATTCTCGTCGGCCTCTAACGGGGGTGCCGCAGTAGGCAACACCGTGGTATGGAATCTCGGAACCATGGCCGATGGACAGGTGATAACACTGAACTATTCGCTCAAGTCTGATCCGAACAAGGCCTCAACGCCCTATTTCTACGATCCGGTTGAAACAGAAGACAACTGGTTTTCACTGAGCCTGGATCCGGTGAATGTGGAGCTGTTCCAGTTTCAGACCGATGAGGCAAAAGTGGGACAGGCGGCCTTTTTTGCCAACGAATCAACCACCCTTGCAACTGATTTCGCACTGGAGTCTGCCCAGCAGGTAACCATTTCAGGTTCCCAGCCTGTTCTTCGTTTCTGGCACAAATACAACACAGAACCGAGCGCAGATGCCGGTTTCGTGGAATTCCGCGATGACAATGCTTCCAACCCGGTCTGGAGACGCGTCACATCCGACGTTACCTTCAGAGACGGATATACTGGTCGCGTGGCATATGGTACTTTCGCCCTGCCGAACCACTACGGATTCTCGGGTGTTTCCGGCGACTGGGTGCGCTCCTATTTTGATATGAGTGAATACGCAGGTAAAACCATTTCCTTCCGTTTCCGCTTCGGTACCGATGACAACACTGGTCCTGCTAACGGAGGCTGGTGGGTTGATGCCGTCGAGTTCATGGATATGTTCAACTACAATACCGAGGCTTGTGTAAGCTCGGGTTCCGAGCAGCACTGTGCGATTGCAAAGGCACGCGGTGTAATTGTCAATCCGGCTACAGTAGGAACCGACGAAGTGGTATTCAGTGAAAACCCACTGTACGTACAGCCTAATCCGGCCAGCGAGTTTTTCACTGTAACGGTAACAGATGATATTCAGGGTGATGTCGTGTTCTCGCTGACCTCTACGGATGGCCGCAAGGTGATGTCCCGTCAGGTGCAGGGTGTTTCAAACGGACAAATTCTTACATTTGATGCGCGCAATCTCCCTGCCGGCATGTATATCCTGCAGATGGAAAGCACTCAGAAAAAAGGAACAGCCAGGGTGATGATTCGCTGATCAGATCACCTTCGGTAAAGCAACAAGGCCCGGCTTCCTGTATCAGGGAGCCGGGCCTTTGTTTATTGGTGTCCGGGCAGGCATATTGGTTGATTGATCTGTGAGCCTGATGACTTACTGTCTGATCACCATCAGCGCTTGTTTCAAGGCGGGCCCACTTACCAGAATCCAGTATGTGCCAGCTGGTAGTGCCGACAGGTCTATTTGCCTCACTTCCCCGTCTAGTACCAACCGATTGTCTTCGTAAACAAGACGCCCCCATTCATCTGTTACTCGTACTGAATTTGTCAGACTGCCCTTACAAACGATATTTACCCAGTCCTGAGCCGGATTGGGCATAACCGATATGTTTGTTTTTATCTCCGGATACCCGGCAGACGAGATAACGCTCACTTCTATTTCATCAGTTGCCGTGCAGCCTGAACTACTCGTAACCGTCACGGTATAGGTTCCCATTGTCTGAATAACTATCAATGCTGTTGTAGCGCCGGTTGACCATAAATAGGTCTGGTTCTGACCTGCAGCATCCAGTGCTATTTGTTGCCCCGCCTGCAATACAACGTCAGGACCCAGCTGTACGACCGGTAAGGGTTCTACAACCACCATCGTAGTGATGTTCGCGCTACATCCCATGGTGGTGCCTGTAATGGTAAATTCTGTAGTCTGATCCGGTGTGAAGGTGACCGATGCGTCTGTAGTTCCGTTGCTCCAGGAGTAGTTGTCTGCGCCGGTCACGGTCAGCGTAGCCTGCTCGCCCGCGCACACGAGGGCCTCCGTCACGGACAGCACGGGTATCGGGTTCACCGTAACCGTGGCTTCTACCGGCGCCGACAGGCATCCTTCACTGCTGCCGGTGACCGAGAGGGTAGTGGTTTGATCCGGTGTGATGTTGACCGATGCGTCCGTACTTCCGTTGCTCCAGGAGTAGTTGTCTGCTCCGGCCACGGTCAGCGTAGCCTGCTCGCCCGCGCACACGAGAGCCTCTGTCACGGACAGCACGGGTATCGGGTTCACCGTAACCGTGGCTTCTACCGGCGCTGACAGGCACCCTTCGCTGCTGCCGGTGACCGAGAGGGTAGTGGTTTGATCCGGTGTGAAGGTGACCGCTGCGTCAGTAGTTCCGTTGCTCCAGGAGTAGTTGTCTGCGCCGGTCACGGTCAGCGTAGCCTGCTCGCCCGCGCACACGAGTGCCTCCGTCACGGACAGCACGGGTATCGGGTTCACTGTAACCGTGGATGAGGCGGGTAAGGAGAGTACGCCGGCGGACTTCCCGATCACAGTAAAAGTGGTTGTTTCCGTGGGAGTGACCGTGATTGTGTTTCCGGTTGCCCCATTGCTCCATTGATAGAATGCAGCACCAGAGGCTGTGAGCGTGACAGACTGACCGGGGCAAATGGCGGCATTGTTGACCGTCACTTCGGGAGGAGCCGGCGCGAGCGGGCACCCGGCGGGATAATATTGGTCAATGATATTTTGCATGGCAGTATTGGCTGCAGCTCCATGGCTGGAATTATACTGGTTTTTCCAGACATTATACCACCCGGATCCATAGTCGGGGTTGCCACCGGAGGGAATTGGTCCGGCAAAAAAGGCATTGGCATGTGCCAGAAACTGAGCGTTATCGGCCGGAATAATGGATTTGTAATGCGTTAACCTGTCACAAATCAGTTTCGAGGGCTGCAGATCTTCGGCGAGGATACGCGATTCGAGTTGAGCGGGATTTTTGGGTTGAACGCCCCAAAAGTGAATGAGCGGCCGCAGATCAGTACCTGCAGCCCTGGACAGCCTGAGGATACGACTGTCAACCCCTGTCAGGCCATCAGATGGTGTCTGAGCGATGAAATCGAGTTGCTCCCTGCGGTAGAAAGAATCCAGTACTTCCCACCCGAACAGGGCTGCGATTTCCACATATTTTGCATATCCGCGGTGCTGATAACGTACCTCGTCTTTGGTGGTATTGGAAATATCCATAGGGTTTCCGGCGCGGAAATTGGGCGTTACCATCCAGTTCAGTGCAGCCTGATCTCTGGTTCTGTGGGCCTGATTGTCAAAAGACTTGCCCAGCGACACATCTATATCGATACCGTAAAGTTGATTGAAAATGGCGGCAGAAAGCAGGTTGACAGAAGCTTCGCCTTCACCCGGGAAGTTGCTGAACAGTTGCGCATGTCCCATTTCATGAAATTCCGTTTCCCAGAAACCTGCGCCCGGTTTCAGCATCCAGTGATTCTTGTTGCCGTTTTCAACCGAATATGGGTTGTAGGTATTGTTAATTTGAGGATTGCCGATGCCATATCCTCCGAACATGATATCCACATCAATCTGGAGGTAGAGAATGGTATTGTTACGAACAGCAGGGTATCCCAGCAATTTGGAGACTACATCCATCCGTTGATCCCAGTCGGCCATGAGGGTAACCGGATCGGCATAGTTATATATCCAGGAAGTGGGTACCTGCATCATGAATTTGTCCGATTCGAAATCAGCCCAGGGCGCCGGGTTGTGCCTTTGTACATCGAGCCATTCCTGAAGTGTTGTCTTGTCAAAACTTTTGGCAGCGAAAAATGGAGCCGGAACCACGTTGGTCAGTTGAATTTCCGCAATACCCTCATCAGCCAGATAAGGTGTAATAATATATATACCACCACCGAAGGGATTTATGATTTCCGTAATAGTGTCGTTGATGGGGAATGTATTGGTTACGCGGAAGAAGCGTCTTGTCGGATTGCTGCCGGTGCGCTCAAACGTATGGGCGCCGACCAATATTTTGAATCCCTTGTTTACCAGATGTTCGGGTACCCTTACCCTGCCGAGGTTACCGGGGGCGAGGTAGTATCCGGTTGGCCTTCGGGCAGGTGTGGAAGAAAATGCCGTTCTTTTGCCGTATTCCTCGGGCATGGATGCATTGACGAGGGCTGTCCAGGTAGCAGATGGATCAACAGGATTGGGGCATGGGCCCGGGAAATAGTTGGCTGTTTTGAAATATCGGCCGGTAATCAAAGATTTGTATTTTTCAATTTCTTCGGGCAAATAGACATAGTCCATAATACCCTGCTGTACGAGAAATACTGCTCTCACGAGTTCAAATCCATCAAGAGCGCCAAAATCATTGGGGAAACCACCCGTGGTGGCAGCATTCAGGAAAACAGGACCTTTGAGTGTTTCATAGGCATCTACCACAGAGAATGCCTCCTGAACAACCAGACTGTCCTGGGCAATGAGAAAAATATTTTGCTGGATGGTAACTGAAACCGAGTTGAGTTGAATAGCAGTCAGGGTAATCGCTCCTGTAATATGGTTTCTGATTGACTGCATCGCGTTTACCAGCGTAACAGACGATTCTGTTCCGTCAGATAATTTGTAATAACCGGATTTGGGAACACCGAATATGGGGTCGCCGCCAAAAAAATCGTTGCTGAACGTAACTGTACCCGTCTGGTTGAACAAGTATTTGAACTTGCCATTGGCGCCATAAGCGAGATGGCTCTTCCCCGGAAGCGTGAAGGCGCCATTTTCGCCGGCACAGTAGGTGTATCCGGAGGGAGCCTGTGCCACCAGTGCAGGCAGACTGAACAAGCAGGCAGAAAGACAGATAATGAAGCCTGAAATGATTGAATTGTTTTTCATAGAAGCGAAAAATGGCCGCCTGCAAGGCACTGTCGGATGCGAGCATCCGCTGGTCCTGGCAAACGAAAGATGAGTTTATCCACAATATACGACAGAAAAACTGCCTGGCGCGCCAAGGTACATCAATTTGTTTGCCGCGGCGCAGTGATCCGGTAATTCATGCAAGCTGTAATGACGCCAAAGCGTATTGCGAGTGGCTGTCGGAAAAATCCGGACAAACTTACCGATTACCCACCGAGGCTGAGTGGGAATATGCCGCCGGTAATGGCGCCAAACATACAAAGTACAGCTGGGGTAATGGCCAGCCATCCGGCAAAAAAACAGGTAACCTGGCCGATGAAACAGGTGCCGAGGCTTTCAACTGGAATAAAACAGCAGATAGTATATTCCTCGGCTATGATGATTGCTACAAATCAACAGCGCCTGTCGGCAGTTTTCTTCCGAATGATTTTGGTCTGTATGATATGACAGGTAATGTTTGGGAATGGTGCTCGGACTGGAAAGGCGATTATTCTTCCGGTATTCAGACCAATCCGCAAGGACCTTCCATGGGTTCCGGTCGCGTTTTTCGGGGCGGGTCGCGACGATGGCGCGCCACACGGCAGTACAGCATTGTGGGTTTCCGTATTGCCAGAACAAAATGATATCCGTTTTGAAATCAGCCTAAAAAACTCAGGCTTTTGTTTTGCTATAATTCACTAAAATACCCCTTCATTACCATGTTAAGTTGTACAACCTTTTCGTCGTTTACAGTATTTTCATTCATATACAGCCGCTTGTTCAGTTCAATCATAATACCTTTTACATTGTTATTATTCATGTAGTAAGGTTTGGGAATGATGCAGCCAGCATACGGGTTATTCACTTCAACAGAATACCCGTGGTCCTTGAAGTAGTTTAAAGTATAGTTCAACAAATCATCGGGCGTATGAAAGTGATCAGTCCCAATACAAATATCAGGAGACTTGGGGTTTTTATTGAATGGCACCAGTGGATTGTCATTGAATGAATGACAGTCAACAATGTAGCAAACGCCGTGTCTTTCCAATTTTTCCTTTGCTGTATGGTAAAACCGTTCGTGGTGCTTCAGGTAGAAGTTCCTGTAAACTAATTCTTTCAATACAACGTCCAGTTTTCTCAACTCCGAACCATCATACCCGTGAGTATAGAAAAATCCCCTTCCGACATCCAGCATGGGTTCGGATTCATCCTCGAACCTCTCCACATCACAAAACAATCGGCTAAAAGGCGTGACAATCTTTTCAATGCCATCTACGTCAAAGATTTTATCAGTTGCCCAATCTGTCAACAGGATGGTATTTTCTTCCACTTTATCCAAAACAAACCCTTCAAGGGTCGGAATATCAGTTGAAGCGTGTGGAATATGCAGGATGAATGAATCTAAAATATCGTCCTTGAACATGGACATGCCGCCTTTCGTTTCTTGTTTTTTACGCATCAGTTTATGATTTACTATGCCCCGGGTAATTGTACGGAATAGGCATGTTTCCACTCAGAAACTGTTTCATAGTTTCCTCCGTCCAGCCCTTCTCGTCCCGGTTCTTTTCTGCCCATTGCGCTACCCGCTGAAACTTCCAGGCCAGCGGGATTTTTTTTAGTTCAGCCAGTTCAATCCCGGACAAATCGCTGGAAAATAACTTCAGCAATTCAACCCGAGCATTACCGGGCGTTTGAGAAGTCGGGCTCATATTTCATGATTTTCCACAAAAATAATAACTTTTTTGGAAATGAAACGTGTAAATTGAACAGATCAACCATCAATTCAATGTTACAAAAGTTCGATATAGACTTCCTCACTCAATCCTCCAACAAACGCATCCTTGTCCCGTTCATCTCCTTCAACCTGGCCCGTACACCTTTTAGAGCATATATGTCCAGGAAGATTTCAACCTGCCTCGTTGTGCTTTCTACCATTCGAAACCTGACTACAGCGATTGATTCACTACAGCCTGTTTTACTCGGAATTTATGTTGAGGTGTTTGCAAAACATTTCAGTTATACAGGGACGAGATCATTGCAGGAACAGACGAAAACTGTAATATCCAGCACCATAGGGGTGGCATCTTGTAAAGATCGGGTGAGTGTGACAAGATGTCGCCCCTTGCGGGTGAAATTGTCGAAACCGGAAATCGGACAATTAGAATGAACGGGAATCCCCCTGAGATCCGTGTTCAGACAGGGAAGATGCGCGATGTGCCGCTGACATTAAATTGTGCTTGCATCTTTAAGAAAATGTGGTTAACTTTGAAATAAATCATCTGATAACGCTTCAAATTACCCCTTTAATGTCCAAAGAAAAACGCAAACGGCAGGATGCCGTACACCATCCCCATGACAAATATGCCCGCAGTATGCTTCAGGTTCGGGAAGTTGCGCACGCACTGATTCGCCACA
>CAILQK010000425.1 GCA_903836265.1 uncultured Bacteroidota bacterium
CCTTCCGGTTTTCGGGCTGGCATACCGCGCCTGCGGGCTGGTGACGGCGGGAACAGCAGAACTTGCACCGTATCTCCGTTCATTGCGCTGTTTATATGTTTTTGAGGCACGTAAACATCAGATTCCATCTGATCGGAGATGATATAGGCTGCACCTGTTCGGGTCATGTCCACCCTTCCTTCGATGACTTTTCTGTTTTTGGCCGGGCTGGTGGTCTGTTTGTCGCGGGATACCCTGGATGGTACTCTCCCTTCTTTTGGGGCGGGGGTGGGTGCCGGTTCGTCTTCGTCTTCCGAGACAAATTTATTGAGTGTGATTCCGTATCTGTTGAGAGAGTACTCGGTGACGGAGCCCAGTCTGGCCAGTTGTTGCAGGGCGTATTCTGCGGCATCCCTGTTGTTTTCGACACGCAGTTCGTGAATAATTTGCTGCGGTGCGTATTGTTTTTTGGGCCGTTGCAGCAGGAATCGCAGAATTTCGATCTGTAATTCCCGGGCGGTCAGCTTTTTGCCGCCTTGTTTTTTCTTTTTAGACATTCTGGTATGGATTAGCGTTTTTCAACGCAATTTACGAGATTTTTTTGAAATACGGGAATTTTCAAATCCCGGGTAGTCTGTTTGTATTAAAAAACACATACAAACTTTTGGAATAAAACACATTTAACGAGGTAAAGGTTCCAAAAAGAAACCCGCATACATTCCTGCGGGGATTGTATGCGGGTCTGTTTTCCAGTATCAGTTCGATTTAAGCTCTTGGCTGACGTGCCAGATTTGTTTTGATTTTGCCGGCACCGGCTTCGCGCCAGATAGCTTTGGATGATGATTTTGCCGGTTTTGTTTTTTCGGCCAGTTCTACTGCATTGGGGGCACTTACCGTACCACCGGAAACACAGAGTTCGGTGAATGCCACTTTTTCAGTTGTGCCGGGCTTGTTTACTTCGCCGGTTTGCCTGTTCACCGACTTTTCCATGATACTCTTTACTTGTACGGCGCTGAGTTCAGGGTAGTAGGAGCGGAGGATTGCGGCTACGCCGGCAGCTGCAGGGCAGGCCATGGAAGTACCGCTGGCATTGCCATATCCACCGTCGGGCACAGTGGAGTAGAGCTGAACACCGGGAGAAAACAGGTCAACATTTTTCTTGCCGTAGTTGCTGAAGCGGGCCACGCGTCCTTCGCCGGTGCGGTAGTGCAGGGCGCCGATTTCCATCCAGGTAGGTACTGATTTCTCTTTTTTGAAGAGGCCCCTTTTAACTGCCTTGTTGTAGCCGTCGTTGGGGAAATTGGTATCGGTATCATTATTTGATGCGTCGTTACCGGCAGCGTGAACGAGCAGCACATCGTGTTCGGCGGCATAGCGCATGGCGGCGTCCACATAGTCTTTTTGCGGGCTGTAGCCTTTGCCGAACGACATGTTGATGATACTGGCGCCGTTATCAACAGCGTAGTAGATAGCGTTGGCAACGTCTTTGTCGCGTTCGTCGCCATCAGGTACGCAGCGAACAGTCATGATTTTCACATTGTCGGCCACACCGCGGATACCGGTGCTGTTATTGCGGTTGGCGGCGATGATACCTGCCACGTGAGTACCGTGGAACGCATCGGGGCCTTCGTAGTCATTGTTTCCGTAGAAGCGGTTGCTTGTATCGTAAGGATCATCGCCGACGATATCTCTTGGATTGAAGTCGGGGTTGAGCTGATACTCCAGCTGGTTGTACACCTGCTCTGACATCTGCTTTTTGGCCTCGTCGAGGTCTTTTTTGGAAGACATACCCTGTCCCATCATACGCTTCACCATTTCAACAGAAGCCTGAAGTTCGGCATTTCCATTGGTATTAAAGCTGCTGAGCTCCTCCTGCGTGAAGTCGGATTTTCCGAGTGCCTTTTCGACGGCATCGAAAGCATTTTCGATGGGCTTCAGCTGCTCGGCGACCTTTTCCATCTGGCGCTGGGCTCCGGCTCTCTGGTCTTCGAATGCCTCTTTTACGCCAAGGTAGTATTCGTATTCCTTTTTATCGGCGCCAGACAGCGAGTTTGCGTCCACGCTGGCGAATTTTTTTCCGAGGCGAACATATTCGCGGGTAAGTTCCAGCGATTCGTGGTTGATATTCCGGCCGTCTTTTCCACCGAGAAAATTCCATCCGTGGATATCGTCAACGTAGCCGTTGTTATCATCATCTTTTCCGTTACCGGGAATTTCGCTGGGGTTTGTCCACATAACGTCTTTCAGATCTTCATGATCTACTTCGACGCCGGAATCGAGGACAGCCACGATGACCGTCTGACCTTTTTTACCTTTTTGTTTGAGGCGCTGAAGCGCTTCATCTCCTCCGGTACCGTTAACGTTATCTTTTGACTGTTCGAGATTGAACCAGTGCTCGGGTGCCTTCGACTGAGCACTGGCCTGAACAACAGGCAGGCAAAGAGCCGCAACGACGACAAGATTTTTAATGTTCATGTTTTGTTTGTGATGTTTGTGCTGTAAATATAATCCGCTCAGCCATACTGGACGGCAAAGCAGAAAACGATAATTTCCGTCCAAAATTACGCTCAAATACCTGTTTACCCCTCTTTGAATAGACAAAACTCGGGTAAACGGGGCTGTCTGTACCGTTTTTGTGTCAAATATTACCAGTTTTTAACTAAAGTACCTGTATTTTCAAAGAAATGGACCGACAGATCATTACCGTCGAAAACGGCATAAGAGTTATGCCAGAGCCATTCACCCAGATTGATATACCGGCTTTTTCCGTTTTCCAGCAGCCAGTCAACGGGCAGGTGACGGTGACCGAAAATAAAATAGTCGGGCTCTGTTCCCTGCGATACTTTCCTGTTGCAGTATTGAAGCAGCCACTCTTCGGATTCACCCAGCCAGTTTCGCTCTTTGGGAGGAGTTGCTTCCCGGCTCTTTCTGGAGAAAAAGAATGCCAGTTTTGCTCCGATATCGGGGTGCAGCCAGCTGAACAGCCAGCGACTGAGCGGGTGGGTAAACACCTTCTTCATGCGTTTGTAGCCGTAGTCGCCGGGACCGAGCCCGTCGCCGTGGCCGATGAAGAAAGACTTGCCGTTCAGGTTTGTCAGGACCGGGTTGTAGTGTACAGGTATTCCGAGCTCTTCCTCGAAGTAACCGAACATCCACTGGTCGTGATTGCCGGTAAAAACTTCAATCCGGATGCCGCGGTCTCGCAGTTCAGCGAGTTTGCCAAGTAACCTTGTGTAACCCTTTGGCACAACAGATTTGTATTCGAACCAGAATTCAAAGATATCTCCCACCAGGTAAATGGCTTCTGCGTCGGAAGAAACCATATCGAGCCATTTTACAACCAGTTTTTCGCGATCGCGACCCGAAAGGCGCGCATCGGCACCGAGATGGAAATCGGAAGCAAAGTAGATCCGGCGCATTTCGCCCGATGGAGCAGATATATGCTGTTCTGGCACTTTATTCTGGTTTGTTGTTAATACAGGGACATGCGTCTTTATGCCCGGCGTGAAGTCGGCAGACTCGTGGCGGCAAAAATAGCGACGATATGTATGATTCGGATTGGTTATTTTTGCCCGACACACAACCAACCTCATACATTATGATTGTTGTAACCGGAGCTGCCGGATTTATTGGATCCTGCATGGTAAAAAGGCTCAACGAGGCCGGATATTCAGATTTGCTGGTAGTGGACGACTTCCTCCGTCCGGATAAAAAGCGAAACCTGGAGGGCAAGGAATATCGCGGTACGGTACATCGGATACAGTTCATGCGGTGGCTGGAGCGCAATCACCTTGATGTGGATGCCATCATACATCTGGGTGCCCGTACCGATACCACCGAAATGCGGACAGAAATATTTGACGAGCTCAACCTTGAATATTCAAGGGCGCTCTGGATGCTTTGTTCCGGGTTCAACATTCCGTTTTATTATGCGAGCAGTGCTTCCACTTACGGATTGGGTGAACTCGGTTTTTCAGATGATCACACCCTGATACCCTTTCTGAAACCGCTCAACCCTTACGGACAGAGCAAGCAGGATTTTGACGTCTGGGCGCTGAGTATGGCGGGTGAAAAGGGTTGGGGTGCCGGGCAACCACCCGTGTGGGCCGGATTCAAATTTTTCAATGTATATGGTCCCAATGAGTATCACAAAGGCAGAATGGCCTCGGTAGTGATGCATACGGCCAGGAAAATCAAATCAACGGGGTCCATGCAACTTTTTCGGTCGCATCGCCCCGATTACAAGGATGGAGAGCAGAGTCGCGACTTCATTTATGTGAAAGATGTGACAGATGTACTGCTCTACTTTCTGGAAAACAAGCCGGCTAGCGGTATTTACAATCTGGGTACGGGCAGGGCGCGTTCCTTTCTTGACCTGGCCAACGCCACGTTCAATGCTCTTGGGCTTGAACCCAATATTTCATTTACAGATACTCCGGAAGATATCAGGGATACCTATCAATATTTCACGCAGGCCGGGATGGACAAACTCAGGGCAGCGGGGTATCTGGAGCCTTTTTACGGGCTGGAAGCCGGCATTGAAGACTATGTGCAGCGGTACCTGGCGCATGATGAGGCTATATACTGATCAGAGATTCAGCCAGTAAACGAATTTGAGTACAATCGCCTTGTTTTTGGGTGAAAGGAACCGCACAGCCGAGTCTGCGACAGACTGTGCAAACGAGTTGTCGGTGTACACCAGAAACACATCAGATGCGGGAGCGAATCGCCACTGAACCCGCGTGTTGATATTGAAATTGTTCGACTGCGTGTTGTACTGGAAGAATCCGCTGAGAAACAGATCGCGTCTGAAAGAAACCTCGATTCTGGGGCCTATGAGCCATATATCGGCACTGGCGTAGGGTTCGGGCAATCTGATTCGATTATAGTTTACTGCGATTGTGAACAGTCCTATTGGCTGCCGCCGGTAGGATAACTGACCATCAAGGGCGAAGAGGCTGCCCGAGAAAAACTGCCCGGCCTGGATGGAAAAATTTCCCTGCAGATCGGTGGATGTTCCTGATGAAAATTCGGTGCCAAAGCCGTGAGTGGGATAGGATCCGACAGGAAGAGGCTGAGTGCCCGGTCTGTACAGGTTGGTAGGATCGAACGGTTCGAACAGATATACAAATTCGTTGTATCCGCCGATATTCCAGAATGACTGGTCTCTGAAACGGGCGCCACCATATACCCAGATGCTGTGGTCGGTCTGGAAACCGTTGAGTCCCAGTACTACATCTCCGTCCACGTTAAAGTAAAACTGCGTGACATGTTCCGACGCCTTTCCGCCTTTTGGGTAAAAATTAAATCCAAACCCCGGAAAAAGGCTTTGCACGCCCGGGCGGGGTACAAAACCGGCTTCAGCGTCAAAAGTGGAGTCAATTCGCTGGTAACCGAGCCGGGCGTTGAAATAGCGGTCTTCATATCCCAGAAAGCTGGCCAGTGTACTTCCTCTTTTTTTCGGATCGGGAGAAAAAGACCTGTGATAATACCACTCTCCTTCCCACCGGTTATCCTTTGAAAACAGGTTATATTCCAGTCCGGCTACCCGGTTCCAGGGTTGCCAGTCTGCCTTTTGCGTTTCGTTCAGTTTGTCCAGGCCGTTCTGCCGGTTCACCAGTATGGCGCTCACGGCACTTCTTCCGAATACTTTTTGCTGTACGGTTGCTACTGTAAAGTTGGAAGCTGGAACAGCAGCGTTATCGCTCCATGTTTTCTGTCGCGTTTGCATATTGAGCAATCCTACCCGAAGATTATCGGTCAGTTTGCCACTGAGTCGTGCGCCTCCCACAATCGGAATTCTTTCGTTGAGTCCCTTTACCGGATTGAAACCCACGCCGATACGCCGGGAGAAGAATGGTCGGGTTCCCGGGAAGCCGAACATTGAAAAAAGATCCCTGTTCTCCAGAAAGAACTGTCGGACTTCGGGAAAAAACAACTCAAAACGGCTCAGATTGGGCACCTGACGGTCCACTTCTACCTGACTGAAGTCGGGGTTCAGCGTCAGGTCGAGGTTGAGTCCGGAGGTTATGGCCACTTTGGCATCAACGCCCATATTACCCGAAACATCTCCGGAAATATCCTCCAGGCTCAGATCATCGGGCGATCTTTTGTAATCAAGCGACGCGTTGCCTATGGCATACGGGATTACGCTGACATTTGCGCCCGGTTTCGGGGGCGGAGTTTCCCAGACGAGGCGGCCGGCGAAGGCAAGATTCAGCGGACTGAACTGAAATGGCACCGGTCGCCATGAGCTTGTTTCAAACTCCTTCACTTTGGCGCGCACGAACTGAAGTTCCCAGGAGTTGTCTCCTTCCGCTACCGTATATCGAAGCGTTTTGAAAGGAACAGCAATTTCCACCACCCAGCGATCATCATAGTTCTGAACAGCCGAATACCACTTGTTGTCCCATTCAAAAGACAGATTGGCGCCATTGTCAATCAGCGCTTCACGTTGTACATTATACGGACTGATACCGAAAGCCATGCCATTCAGGCCGTCTTTGGCCGGACCGAGCAGGATGTTCAGTACGTCGGTGGTTCCGGGGCCGAAATCGCGACGGAGACTCTGAATGGTATAATCACTCCTTTTCTGATAGCACACGGCGCCGAAATACAGAAAATTGTCATCGAAAGTGGCATAAACTTCTGTTTGCCACTTTGAGAATGCTGTATCATTCGGAAAATTCAGTTTGAAGCGACTGGCAGCGGGATTGTCTTTATTCCATGAGGGTTCATCCAGAAAGCCATCCAGTTTGATGGCTCCTTCCGCCCTGCGTACATTGAGACGGAACGCATCGGCCGGGTCGCCGGAGGCTGAAAGGGTTGAAAAAAGAGTGCAGGAAAGAAACAGTACGAGGTAGAGATGCTTTGTCATGAAGGCCGTGTAAA
>CAILQK010000426.1 GCA_903836265.1 uncultured Bacteroidota bacterium
CTGCCCGTGGTCGGTGTGATTTGTGTCACCGAGGGTTCGTAGTTCACTATGATCTGCAGATTCGATGTGAGGGTACAGCCGTTCATATCCGTCACGGTCAGATCGTAGGGGGTGGTGCACGCGGGTGCCAGCGCACGCGAGGAGGCCGTGGAACCATCAGACCACAGGTAGGATACAGCTCCGCTGATATTGACCATCGCGTCAGAGCCCGCGCAGATGGTTCCGTCGTTGTTGTTCAGGCCGGTATTGTCTGTGTAGGTTATTACCGGTGGCTGCACTATATATATCTGTACTGTCACGGAGGCCGTGGAAATACAGTTATTCGCGTCGGTCACCGAGACCGAGTAGGTGGTGGTGGTGGTGGGCGACACCATGATCGCTGCGTTGGTGCCCAGTGTGTCGTTCCAGAGATAGTTCGTTCCGCCAGTGGCTGTGAGCGTGGTAGTTTCGCCCGAGCAGACCGTCAGGTCACCCGTCACGTTGGCCGTTACCGGCGGCGGATCGGTAATGGTCACCATGCTGCTTTCCTCGTTTCCGGCATCGTCTTTTACATATACGGTGTATGTACCCGCAGCCAGACCAGTGAACTGATTTGACGACTGCCACGAGCCGGTGCCCAGCTTGTAGGAGCGCGTACCCAGACCACCGTCAGCCGACACCGACAGAGAGCCGGTTCCGCCCGTGCAGAGCGGATCGGTCGGCGTGGGCGTGACGGTCAGACCGGAAGCAATTCCGAAGCGTGTGGATGATAAAGCGTCTGTATATCCGCTGTACGTGAGCGAATTGGTACCGGCTGTTGTATTGGCAGCAGACAGCACCGTCCAGACGCCGGAGGCATATTTATAGAGGCGCTTGTTGGTCAGTGCAACCTGTTCCAGCGAGGCATCCCACGTGAAAGTGAGGTTGCCAATACCGGAGCCGGTGGTTTGGGAGACCTCCCACATCACGGGGAGAGAGGAGGTTCCAAGGCCGGTGGGGGCATCCAGTTTCAGCGTGAAATCCGACACACCGGAAGCACCGTTGACGATGGTCAGTCCCGCCTTCGCCCCCGATGTTACCGTCGGGGTAGCCACCGACGCAGTGCCCCGCTCGGTGGCAGGACGCATATCAAGCAGCGGAAAAGCAGAATAGAAAACAGCACTGCCCGAGGCTGGCACACTGTGCACTTTGTACAGCGCCGTGGCTGCGTCGAGCAACACTGCGCCATCGTTGAGTATCAGGGACGGGGGAAGAATGTTCGTGGCATTGTCTCTTACTACAAAACCATCGGGAGCCTGAAGTGGCTGGCCGTTCGCTACATAGAACTTGGCATTGCCCAGAATTTTAATTTGCTGGGAGTGAAGGAAACCCGGTGTATGCAAAATGAACAAAAGCATACCGAGCTTGGCCAGATGGCGGGTACAGGAGTTAATCATGAAATAGAAGTTAATCTGAGTAACTGGAATAATTAGCCCGGGGAGAAAACTCCGGGGCGTCTGCTGTACCGACAAGACACAACGGGGAGGGCTGAAGCAGGTGGCGACCTGTTTCAGAACAGTGTGGAACTGAATTCCGAATCCGTAGTGTATGTAGTTACAGTGAGACTATGAAGCCTGTGCAGCGACAATTTTACTGTCAGCGTGCCCGGTCATTCAATGTTGCAAATATGTACCTGTCTGATACCCTCTGTATAATTTTTGATATACCATAATCGGAACAATATCCCAAAACTCGCAATTTTTTTGAGCAAAACACTGAAAAACCGCCTGTTTAGTAATTATTATTAAATCAAACGGTAAAATCATCAACTCAAACACAAAAAAAACGGTTCAGCCCCTGCGCCCAAAAGCGTGTACGAGCAGATTCTCTGGCTGACGAAAAAACATCAGCCGGGCTGCCAATCATTCATTACCCGTTGTTTCCCTCGCCCTCTGCTGAAACTCCGACGGGGAAAATCCGGTGGCCTGTTTGAAGTGGCGATAGAAACTCTGCCGGCTTCCAAAACCGGTGTTTTCCATTATCTCGGTGAGAGGGAGGTGGGGGCTGTCGGCAATAAGCCTTCTCGCTTCGTTCACCCGGAAATTATTGACCAGATTCGGGAAAGAGGTTTTTCCTACTTCGCTCAAGGCCAGGGAAACATAGCGCTGACTTCTGTTCATATTATCGCACAGATTCTGCTGGGAGAACAACGGATCCAGATAAAGTTTTCCACTGCCGATACGCCTGACGATTTCAACATACAGGTTTGACAAATAGATTCCCTTGTCATCAGGCTGATCCTCGTCTTCTTCGGGCTGATCAACGGGCTGCTGGTCGTCAAACACAATATGACTTTCCCCGGTAAAAAAGGTGCCATTGGCTAACTCCAGGTTCATCCGGTACATTATTTTCATCGCCCTTTTTATTCTTACATACTGAAACGCGATGATGCCTATGGCCAGTGACGCCAGCAACAGTGCACACAGAGAGAGCAGCAGTTGCCTGTTTCTGAGCGTCATCCCCTCCTGTAAAAGGTTTTTTTGCCGTGTAATTTTTTTTACCTCATGTATGGTCTGGAATTCAGCATTGACTATCCGGGCATTTTTCTGGGCCGATTCATCATTCAGTGTTTTATACGCTTCCAGCACTTTTTTGACCCCTTCAAAATTTCCCGTACGCGCCTGCAGTAAAAGTTCGGCTTCCATAATATACCTCAAATAATCAGATCTGCCGGTTTTGTGTGCCAGCTCGCGCGATTTTTCGAGGCTTGATGCAGCAGCAGCGAGGTTCCCCCCTGATTCAATTTCACACAACCCCGAAAGCCGGTGTGCCGCCGAGAGTGCTTCCAGGTACCCTTTTTGCTCGCACAGACTGATATTTTCTTCCAGGAGCCGCCTGGCTTCTGCGTAATTCTTCTGTCTCGTTTCCACCTCGGCCAGATTATTGGCGGTAAGTGTAGCATAGTAATCATTGTGTATCTGCCGGCTGAGCTCCAGTGATCTTTTCAGATTTTTTTCGGCAGCCGGCAGATTATTCGGGTAATAGCAGGTGGCGATATTATTGAGGACGTTGGCTATCCGCATTGTATCGCGCCTTGACTGATAAAAA